>NZ_JBHWVI010000320.1:0-7476 GCF_042737005.1 Streptomyces sp. NPDC060027 | reverse complement strand
GCCCCCGCCCCACCCCCCCCCTTCGGACTGGGTGACCGGCGCCGCGGCCCACCCAGCGGGCACCGGGGGGCCACCACTGGGCCCCCCCCGTTCCGCTGTCCGTCTGCGGGGTCACCCACAGCCACCGCGCCTATGCGTTCGGCACGTCCCGGGCCCGCGGAAACGTGGCGTCGGGCACAGCCGCATAACAAGGTGGACAGAAGGGGTTTTCTAGTTGGTCTACGCGCGTTAATCTGCGGCGAAGCCAGCGCCGAAGCTGATCCGTCAGGCGCTTGTACGACAGGAGCAACAACACATGCGCCGGGTTACCCGCATCGCGCTCGCAGGCACTGCGACCGCCTCTCTCGCCCTCGCTCTGTCCGCCTGTGGCGGCACCTCGTCCTCCGACTCGTCCTCGTCGGACGCGAAGGGTGACAAGGGCCTCGCCATCGCGTACGACGTCGGCGGCAAGGGCGACCAGTCGTTCAACGACGCGGCGTTCGAGGGTCTGAAGAAGGCCAAGGGCGAGTTCAAGTACGACACCGCCGACGTCGAGCCCACCGACGGTGAGACGGACGCGGACAAGGAGCAGCGCCTGGTCTCGCTGGCCAAGCAGGGCTACAACCCGGTCATCGGCATCGGTTACGCCTACGGCCCGGCCGTCAAGGCCGCCGCGGCGAAGTTCCCGAAGACCACCTTCGGCATCGTCGACGACTCCACCGTCGAGGCGAAGAACGTCGCGGACCTGGTCTTCTCCGAGCAGGAGGCCTCCTACCTCGCCGGCGTCACCGCCGCCAAGGCCACCAAGACGAACACCGTCGGCTTCGTGGGCGGCGTCGACGTTCCGCTGATCCACAAGTTCGAGGCGGGCTTCGAGCAGGGTGTCAAGGACACCAAGCCCGGCGTCAAGGTCCTCTCGCAGTACCTGACGCAGACCGCCCAGGAGGGTGGATTCTCCAGCCCCGACAAGGGCAAGACGGCCGCCGAGGGCCAGATCGAGAAGAAGGCCGACGTCGTCTACGCCGCGGCCGGTCTCTCCGGTCAGGGTGTCATCGAGGCCGCCGCCGCCAAGAACGTGCTGGCCATCGGTGTCGACTCCGACCAGTACCAGCAGGAGGCGCTGGCGAAGTACAAGGACTCGATCCTGACCTCCGCCACGAAGGATGTCGCCAAGGCGGTCTACAACCTGGCGAAGTCGGTCGAGGACGGCAAGCCCGCGACCGGTATCGTTCGGGGCGATCTGAAGTCCGGTGAGGTCGGCCTGGCCGACTCCAACCCGGAGTTCAAGAACAACACCGCGATCCAGGACGCCGTCAAGGCCGCCCAGGAGAAGATCATCAGCGGTGCGATCAAGGTCAAGACCAGCTGACGAGCAGAACCTCAGGAGCAGCCAATGCGGTCCCGGGGAAGTTCGGGTACGTCTCTGTGCCGTCCGGTACGGAGGGGTGCCTGTTCCGCCCCGGAGTCGCTTGGTAACCGCGGGGATACGTCCGCTCAACGGGATACGAGGAGTCTGGCTCCCCGTATCCCGTTCTCGCGGCGCGTGGCCCCTTTCGTTGCCGTAGGGGCGCTACGCGCGTAGACGACCCCCTTTCCCTCAGGAGAGTGCGCCATCAACGCGTCCAGCAGCCCTCCGGCCGGCGCGGTCAACGGTCAGGCGACCGCTGTCGAACTCGCCGGGATCACCAAGCGATTCCCTGGCGTCGTGGCCAACCACGACATCCACCTCAGCGTCCGCAAGGGCACCGTGCACGCCCTCGTCGGCGAGAACGGCGCCGGCAAGTCGACGCTGATGAAGATCCTCTACGGCATGCAGAAGCCGGACGAGGGCACCATCGCCGTCGAGGGTGAGCAGGTCACCTTCTCGTCGCCCGCCGACGCCATCGCCCGCGGCATCGGCATGGTCCACCAGCACTTCATGCTGGCCGACAACCTCACCGTCCTGGAGAACGTCGTCCTGGGCAGCGAGAAGCTGTACGGCATCGGCGCCAAGGCCCGCCGCAAGATCGTGGAGCTCTCCGAGCGCTACGGCCTCGGGGTCCGCCCCGACGTCCTGGTCGAGGAGCTCGGCGTCGCCGACCGGCAGCGCGTGGAGATCCTCAAGGTCCTCTTCCGCGGCGCCCAGATCCTGATCCTGGACGAGCCCACCGCCGTCCTGGTGCCCCAGGAGGTCGACGCGCTCTTCGACAACCTGCGCGAGCTCAAGGCCGAGGGCCTGTCGGTCATCTTCATCTCGCACAAGCTGGGCGAGGTCCTCTCGGTCGCCGACGACATCACGGTCATCCGGCGCGGCACGACGGTCGGTACCGCCGTTCCGTCCGAGACGACCCCGCGTCAGCTCGCCGAGCTGATGGTCGGCAGCGAGCTGCCGACGCCGGAGACGTCCGAGTCGACCGTCACCGACCAGGCCGTGATCGAGGTGGACGACCTGGTCGTCTTCGCCGCGGGCTCGGTGTCGATGGGCAAGGGCTCGGCGAGCCTGCTCATGGACCAGGTGGAGCGCGGGGCCGTGCGGCTCGTGCTCGACCATGTCTCCTTCACCATCCACGCCGGTGAGGTGATGGGTATCGCCGGTGTCGAGGGCAACGGCCAGACCGAACTCATCGACGCGCTGATCGGTCTCAAGGGCGCCGACTCCGGCGTCATCCGCTTCCTGGGCGACGACATCACCGGTCTGTCGACGCGCAAGCGCCGCGAGGGCGGCATCGGCTACATCCCCGAGGACCGCCACCGCCACGGCCTTCTCCTGGAAGCCCCCCTCTGGGAGAACCGCATCCTCGGCCACGTCACCGAGGCGCCCAACGCCAAGGGTGTCTGGCTCGACATCAAGGGTGCCCAGAACGACACCCGCCGCATCGTCGAGCAGTACGACGTGCGCACCCCCGGCATCGACGTCACCGCGGCCTCCCTGTCCGGCGGCAACCAGCAGAAGCTGATCGTCGGCCGCGAGATGAGCCACAAGCCGAAGTTCCTGATCGCCGCCCACCCCACCCGCGGTGTGGACGTCGGCGCGCAGGCGCAGATCTGGGACCAGATCCGCGAGGCGCGCCGCGAAGGCCTCGCCGTCCTGCTGATCTCCGCGGACCTGGACGAGCTGATCGGCCTGTCCGACACGCTCCGGGTGATCTACAACGGCAAGCTGGTCGCGGACGCCGACCCGGCCACCATCACCCCGGAGGAACTCGGTTCGGCCATGACCGGCGCCGCCTCCGGACATCTGGAGAACGAGGAGCTCGCCGAACAGGCCGAGCTCGAAGAGCCCGCCGAGACCCCGGCAGACGCCCCGGAAGACGAGGCCCGCTGATGAAGAAGTTCGACAAGGAGCGCCTGCTCCTCGGGGTGGCCGGACCGGTCATCGCGCTCGTCGTCGCCGTGGCGCTGACCTCGGTGGTGCTGATCGCCTCGGGTCAGAACCCGTTCGAGCCGTACACGCTGATGTTCCAGCAGGCGACGTACTCCGACATCCAGGTCCTGATCATCAACCAGGCCTCGCTGTACTACATCGCGGCGCTGGCGGTGGCCATCGGCTTCCGGATGAACCTGTTCAACATCGGTGTGGACGGCCAGTACCAGCTCGCCGCCATGATGGCCGCGATCGTCGGCGCGCACGTCGCGCTGCCGGCCGCGCTCCAGGTGCCGCTGCTGATCCTCACCGCCGTCTGCACCGGCGCCTTCTGGGCCGGTATCGCCGGTGTCCTCAAGGTCACCCGCGGGGTCAGCGAGGTCGTCGCGACGATCATGCTCAACGCGATCGCGGTCTCCGTCATCGCCTACCTGTGGCTGCCCGACGTCTTCGGCGTCAAGCTCGGCAACAACAACACCACCGGCGTGATGCACAAGTCGGGCTGGATTCCCGGCTTCAGCATGGGCGACGCGGGCGAGATCTACGGTCTGGTCGTCCTCGCGGCGGTCCTCGGCATCGGCTACTGGATCGTCCTCAACCGCACCCGCTTCGGCTTCGACCTGCGCGCCTCCGGCGCCTCCGAGTCCGCCGCCGCGGCCAGCGGTGTGAACTCCAAGCGCATGGTGCTCACCGCGATGCTGCTCTCCGGCGGCATCGCCGGTCTCGCGGGCCTGCCGATCCTGCTCGGCGACACCCACACCTACAGCCTGAACTTCCCGACCGGCATCGGCTTCCTCGGTATCGGTATCGCACTGCTCGGCCGCAACAGTCCCGTGGGCATCGCCTTCGCGGCCCTGCTGTGGGCCTGGCTGGACAAGGCGTCGCCCGAGCTCGACTTCCACGGGTACGACAAGGAGATCGCGGTCATCATGCAGGGCCTGATCGTGATCGCGGTCGTCGTCTCGTACGAGGCCGTGCGCGAGTGGGGTCTGCGCCGCCAGCAGCGCCGTGTCGGCGCGGAACTCGCCGCGGGCAACGTCCTCGGCGCCTCCAACAACACCGAGAAGGAGGTGGCTGGCCAGTGACCACCGCAACCGACGTCAACCAGCCCACGCTGCAGCCCGCGGCTCCCGGCAGCCGCCGGATGTCGCTTCCCGTCCTCCTGCTGGTGATCGCGGGCGGCCTGGCGCTGACCTCGATCGTCCGCATCATCACCGGCGCCGACGGCATCACCAACGTCAGCCAGATGTCCACCGCGCTGGAGCTGGCCGTCCCGATCGGCCTGGCCGGTCTCGGCGGTCTGTGGGCCGAGCGCTCGGGCGTCGTCAACATCGGCCTCGAAGGCATGATGATCCTCGGTACCTGGTTCGGCGCCTGGGCCGGTTACCAGTGGGGCCCGTGGACCGGCATCCTGGTCGGCGTCATCGGCGGCGCCGTCGGCGGTCTGCTGCACGCGATCATGACGGTCACCTTCAACGTCAACCACATCGTCTCCGGTGTGGCCATCAACATCCTGGCGCTCGGTGCCACCCGCTATCTCTCCCCGCTCGCCTTCGAGGGCGTCCCGGGCGGCTCGGCCAAGCAGTCCCCGCCGGTCGAATCGCTCGGCCAGTTCACCGTGCCAGGGCTCTCCGACTGGCTCAGCACCCTGAACTCCAAGGGCTGGTTCTTCGTCTCGGACATCGCGGGTCTGCTCGGCGGCCTGGTCACCGACGTCTCCTGGCTGACCCTGATCGCCGTCGCACTGATCCCCGCCACCTGGTGGATCCTGTGGCGCACCCCGTTCGGTCTGCGCCTGCGGTCCTGCGGTGAGAACCCGATCGCGGCCGAGTCCCTCGGTGTGAACGTCTACAAGTACAAGTACATCGCCGTGATCGTCTCCGGCGGTCTGGCCGGCCTCGGCGGTGTCTTCCTCTCCATCGTCGCCAACCCCTTCTACCTGGAGGGCCAGACCGCAGGCCGCGGCTACATCGGTCTCGCCGCGATGATCTTCGGCAACTGGATGCCCGGCGGACTCGCCCTGGGCGCGGTCCTGTTCGGCTACACCGACAGCCTCAACCTGCGCGGCGGCTCGGAGAACGTCCACGCCCTGCTGCTGCTCGGCGCCATCCTGCTCGCCATCGGCGCGATCTGGCTCGCGGTCAAGAAGAAGTACGTGTCCGCCGTCATCACCCTGGTCATCGGTGTCCTCGTGTTCCTCTGGTACTCCATGACCAACGAGGTGCCCAACCAGATCGTCTCCGCCACGCCGTACGTCATCACCCTGCTCGTCCTCTCCCTGTCGGCGCAGCGCCTGCGCATGCCGAAGGCGGACGGCCTGCCGTACCGGAAGGGACAGGGCAAGTGACCTCCGGCGGCGCGGAGTGCGCGAACGTCGACTGGGAGGAGCTGCGGGAGGTGGCCCGTACGGCGATGTCCCGCGCGTACGCCCCCTACTCGAAGTACCCGGTCGGCGCCGCCGCCCGCGTCGACGACGGCCGGATCATCTCCGGCTGCAACGTCGAGAACGCCTCCTACGGGCTCGCGCTGTGCGCCGAGTGCGGTCTGGTCTCCGAGCTGCACACCACCGGCGGCGGCCGGCTGACGCACTTCACCTGCGTCGACGGGCGGGGCGAGATCCTCGTCCCGTGCGGTCGCTGCCGGCAGCTGCTCTTCGAGTTCGGCGGGCCCGGACTGCTCCTGGAGACCCCGGCCGGAATCGTGCCGCTCTCCGAGATGCTCCCGCAGGCCTTCGGCCCCGGTCATCTCACCAAGTAATGCCCCGCGGCCCCTCCTGATCGACAGATCCCAGGGAGGGGCCGCTCATCTTTTCGGAAGGAACGCCATGGCCATGGACGCCGTCTCCGTCATCCGCACCAAGCGGGACCGCGCCGAACTCAGCGATTCGCAGATCGACTGGGTCATCGACGCGTACACCCGCGGCGAGGTCGCCGACTACCAGATGGCCGCCCTCAACATGGCGATCCTGCTCAACGGCATGAACCGTCGTGAGATCGCCCGCTGGACGGCCGCGATGATCGCCTCGGGCGAGCGCATGGAGTTCTCCTCCCTGTCCCGCCCGACCGCCGACAAGCACTCCACGGGCGGCGTCGGCGACAAGATCACCCTCCCGCTGGCCCCGCTCGTCGCCGCCTGCGGTGCCGCGGTGCCGCAGCTGTCCGGGCGCGGCCTCGGCCACACCGGCGGCACCCTGGACAAGCTGGAGTCGATCCCGGGCTGGCGCGCGCTGCTGTCCAACGAGGAGATGCTGCACGTCCTCGACACCACGGGCGCGGTCATCTGCGCCGCCGGTGACGGACTCGCCCCGGCCGACAAGAAGCTCTACGCGCTCCGCGACGTCACCGGCACGGTCGAGGCCATCCCGCTCATCGCCTCCTCCATCATGTCCAAGAAGATCGCCGAGGGCACCGGCTCGCTGGTCCTGGACGTGAAGGTCGGCACCGGCGCCTTCATGAAGACCATCGAGGACGCCCGCGAGCTGGCCTCGACGATGGTCGGCCTGGGCACGGACCACGGTGTGAAGACGGTCGCGCTCCTCACCGACATGTCGACGCCGCTCGGGCTGACCGCGGGCAACGCGCTCGAGGTCCGCGAGTCCGTGGAGGTCCTCGCCGGCGGCGGCCCCGCCGACGTCGTCGAGCTCACCATCGCCCTGGCGCGCGAGATGCTCGACGCGGCCGGAATCAAGGACGCCGACCCGGCGAAGGCGCTCGCCGACGGCTCCGCCATGGACGTGTGGCGCCGCATGATCGCCGCGCAGGGCGGCGACCCGGACGCCGCGCTGCCCACCGCACGCGAGCGGCACGTCGTGAGCGCCCCGGCCTCCGGTGTGCTGACCCGTCTGGACGCGTACGACATCGGTATCGCCGCCTGGCGCCTGGGCGCCGGACGCGCCCGCAAGGAGGACCCGGTGCAGGCCGGCGCGGGCGTCGAGCTGCACGCCAAGCCGGGCGACACGGTGACGGCGGGCCAGCCCCTGCTCACCCTCCACACGGACACCCCGGAGCGCTTCGAGTACGCGCTCCAGGCGGTCGATGGCTCGTACGACATCGCGGCGGCGGGCACGGACTACACGGCCACCCCGATCGTGCTGGACCGGATCGCCTGACCGGCACGTCCACTCCGCTCCACGACGGGGACCGGCGCTCTCGCGC
>NZ_JBHWVI010000319.1:0-7485 GCF_042737005.1 Streptomyces sp. NPDC060027 | reverse complement strand
TGCGGCTCGGCCCGTCCTGCCGGGCCGGCTGACGGGACGAGCACCGTGGGGCGCACCCGGTACCGTTTGCGCCCCTCGGTGCGTGCCTGGGCCTCAATGGCCCGCGCGGCGGCCTCAGTTGTGGCCGAAGCGCTTCTGATGCTTACGGGCAACATCAGCGGGGCTGCCCTGGGCCTGCGACATCGGCGACTGCTGAGCCTCCGCCGACGACCGCTGTGCCTGCTCCTGCGCACGCTCAGCCTGCGAGGAACGGTCGGCGTGGCCGCCCTGCTTGCGGTTCTTGTTCTTGGCCATGGCGATCTGCCTCCTGTGGGGGATCTAGGGGCCGGGGCCGCGACCAGACTCACATAGGCTGAGAAGTGGCGCATTTCGTAGAATTACCGTGCGTAATAAGACCTGTCGGTAGGTGTTCTCGCGATCCGCCACGCCGAAGATCGAGTTCCGGCCGTTAACCTCCGCACGGTCGGGCAGACTCGAAGGAAGCCCGAAGCAAACCTCCCGGAAAGAGGGTGGATCGCGTGGACCGCTGCATCGTCCTGGTGGACGCCGGGTATCTGCTCGGGGCTGCTGCCAGTCTCCTCGCCGGGGAGCCTTCGCGATCCCGGATCACCGTCGACCACGCCGCCCTCATCCAGGGCCTGCGCGAGCGCGCCGAGTCCGACACCGAGCGGCCCCTGTTGCGCATCTACTGGTTCGACGGCGCCCCCGACCGGGTGCCGCAGCCCGAGCACCGCAGGCTGCGCGTGATGCCCCGCGTGACGGTGCGCCTGGGGGCGCTGACCCGCAGCGACGGGCGGTGGGCGCAGAAGGGCGTGGACGCCGCCATGCACGCCGAGCTGACCGAGCTGGCGCGCAACCGCGCCTGCTCCGACGTGGTCCTCGTGACCGGCGACGGGGACCTGCTGCCGGGCATGATGGCCGCCAAGGAGCACGGCGTCGCCGTACACCTGTGGGCCGTGCAGGCCGCGGACGGTGACTACAACCAGTCCGAGGACCTGGTGGCCGAGGCCGACGAGCGGCGGGTGCTCGACCGGGCCTGGATCACCAAGGCCGTCCGCGCCAAGGACCTCGGCGGGATCTGCGCGCCGCCGCCGGTGCCGCGCCCGGAGATCGCCGCCATCCTCTCCGCGCCGCTGCCCGAGTCGGCGCTCGCGGCGGCGGCCGAGCGCTCCGCCCAGGAGGCCGAGCACCACCAGGCGGCGGAATCGCAGAACGGCACCCAGGAGCGGGCGTCCGCCCCCAAAGGGGTCCCCACCCCGAAGGACCTGGCCGCGCTGCGCGGACCGGGCACCCAGGCCGCCCAGCACCCCACGAACGCGACGCTGCGCTGGTCCTCGGACAAGGGCTGGGTCGACCGGCCCGGCGGCGCCACGGAGTCCCCGGAGGCCGCCGCGCTGCCCACGCTCGCCCAGCTCACCTCCGCGGAGCAGCGGTGGGCGGACCGCGAGGAGGACATCACCACGGTCGGCGGTGACCCCTTCGAGGTCGGGCAGGTCTTCGCCCGCCGCTGGATGGGGCGCCTCACCGACCCGAGTCATCTGCAGAAGCTGTCGGCGATGTACCCGCGGGTGCCGCACCGGGTGGACGGCGAACTGCTGCGCTACGCGGCCCGTTTCGGCCTGCTCGCGCACAAGGACGACCAGATCGACGAGCACGACCGCTATGCGATCCGGGCCGGATTCTGGCGGGAGATCGATGTGCGCACCACGGCGGAACACGCCCCCGTCGGGGAGTGATCCGAAGCCGTAGGCGAGGGGACGCGGACGCCTTCGCCGAGGGCCCGCCACGGCCCCGAGCGCATAACGGGGCATCGGACCACGTACTCTCGTCCTTCGTGAGTACGCGCACGGCACAGGCAGTCCGGAACGGACACAGGGGCGATGTCGTGTGCGCCGTGCGAGGTCTCACCAAGACCTATCCGGCGGTCCGCGGCCGCCGCGGCACCCCGGCGACACCCGAGGTCAGGGCCACCGACGGGGTGCGTCTGGACATCCACCGGGGCGAGATCTTCGGGCTCCTCGGGCCGAACGGCGCCGGCAAGTCCACCCTCGTACGCCAGCTGACCGGGCTGATGCGGCCCGACAGCGGCAGTGTCGAGATCCTCGGACACGACATCGTGCGTCACCCCGAGCGGGCCGCACGCATCCTCGCCTACCTGGGGCAGGAGTCCACCGCCCTCGACGAGCTGACCGTGTCCCTCGCCGCCGAGACGACCGGACGCCTGCGCGGACTCGACCTGCGCGCGGCGCGGGCCGAGCGTGACGCGGTCCTCGACGAACTGGGTCTGACCGCGCTCGCCTCCCGCCCCCTGAAGAAGCTGTCGGGCGGTCAGCGCAGGCTCGCCTGCCTCGCCGCCGCGCTCGTCGGGCAGCGCCCGCTGCTGGTCCTCGACGAGCCCACCACCGGCATGGACCCGGTCGCCCGGCGCGCGGTCTGGGCCGCCGTCGACCGGCGCCGGGTCGAACAGGGCGCCACGGTCCTGCTGGTCACCCACAACGTCATCGAGGCCGAGACCGTCCTTGACCGGGTCGCCGTCATGGACGAGGGGCGGGTCATCGCCTGCGACACCCCGGCCGGGCTCAAGGAACGGGTCGCGGGCGAGGTCCGGGTCGAACTCGTCTGGCGTACCGGCGCCCCGCTCCATGTCCCCGAGGTCGCCGCGCTGCGCGACCGCGCCGTCGAGTCGGGCCGCCGCTGGACGCTGCGGCTCGCGCCCGAGGAGGCCCGCGCGGCCGTGGCGACGGTCACCGGTGGGGCCGCCTTCGCCGCGCTCGACGACTTCACGCTGGCCACGCCCAGCCTGGAGGACGTCTACCTGGCGCTGGGCGGCCACGCGACACAGGGACTGGTGAAGGCGTGAGTGTCCGGGGCGTGGAATCCGTACGGGAGAGGGGCGTCGTACGTGTGCGGAACAGGACGGCTGCCGGAGTGAAGGGGAGCAGTTCGACGTGAGTGTCGTACCCGCTGAAGTGCTGCCGGGCAGCGTGCTGCCCGTGGTCGAGGACGCCGATGGCGCCGCGGAGCTGGGCCCGCGTGCGCGGCTGTGGCCCTCGCTGGCCGCCGTGTACCGGGCGCAGCTCTCCCGGGCCCGGGTCGCGCGGATCCCGCTGCTGTTCGTGGCCACCTTCCAGTCCGTCGGCATCATGATCATGATGCGTGGGGTGGTGGACGGCGGCGACGAGGCCCGTGCCGTGGTGGCCGGGTCGACCGTCCTGGTCGTGGCCTTCGTCGCGCTCAACCTGCTCGCGCAGTACTTCGGGCAGCTGCGGGCGAGCGGCGGGCTCGACCACTACGCGACGCTGCCGGTGCCGCCGGCGGCCGTGGTGCTCGGCGCCGCGGCCGCGTACGCGTCCTTCACCGTGCCCGGCACGGTCGTCACCGCCGTCTTCGGGTGTCTGCTCTTCGGGCTGCCGATGGCCCATCTGTGGGTGCTCGCCGCGGTCGTCCCGCTCGCGGGCGCCGCGCTCGCCGGGCTCGGGGCCGCCTTCGGGCTGCTCGCGCCGCGGCCCGAGCTGGCCACGCTGCTCGGCCAGCTCGGCATGTCGGCGGCCCTGCTGCTGGGCGTTCTCCCGGCGGACCGGATGCCGACCGTGGTGCAGTACGCCCGGGATCTGCTGCCCTCGACGTATGGTGTCGAGGCCTTCGCCCGCACCTTCGGGGCGCACCCCGACTGGGCCGTCGTCCTCGGCGATCTGGCCGTGTGCGCCGGAGTCGGGGTGGCCTCGCTGGCCCTCGCGGCCTGGGCCTATCGCCGGGCAGCCGTCCGGTGACGCGGCCGACGGCGGGGCCTGGCACGATGTCAGGGTGACCGCTCCGCTGACTCCACCTCCACCGCCGCACGAACAGTCCCCCGAGGGCCGACGGCAACCGCATCCCGCCTGGCAGGCTCCGCCCGCTTCCGGCCCCGCGGGCTACCCCGTGTATCCGGCCGCGTACGAGGCCTCCTACGGACAGGACGGACCCGGCATGAAGACCGAACTGCGGGAGGCCGCCGTGATCACGGTCGCGGTCGCGCTCGCGGGGGCTCTGCTCGGGGTGCTCTGGTGGTGGCTGGCCCCGCACGTGCCGCTGATCGCGGACGACACCGCGGTGTACCTCAAGGACACCGAGGGGGAGCAGGCCATCGGCGTCGATGGAACGTTCACCCTGCTCGCGCTGGGCTTCGGAGCGCTGAGCGCCCTCGTCGTGTTCCTCGTCCGACGGCGCGGCGGTGTGCCCCTGGTGATCGGGCTCGCCGTCGGTGGCCTGCTCGGATCGCTCCTCGCCTGGCGGATCGGGATCTGGCTCGGGCCCACACAGAACGTGGTCGCGCACGCCAAGGCCGTCGGCAAGGGCGTCACGTTCTCCGCGCCGCTGAAGCTCGGGGCCAAGGGCGCGCTGCTCGCGTGGTCCCTGAGCGCCCTGGTGGTCCACCTCGGCCTCATGGCCCTGTTCGGCCCCCGGGACCCCGACCCGTACCAGCAGAGCCCCTACCCGGCCACGCAGCCGGGGCCTCCCACCGCTTAGGCCGTGTCCGGCCGAAGGACCGGCGGGCGGACCGGGTGGACCGGGCAGGACCGGGCAGGACCGGGCAGGACCGGGTGGACCGGGCAGGACCGGGCAGGACCGGGTGGACCGGGCAGGACCGGCCGGGCGTCGGAAGAGGTGCCGCCCGGCCGGCCCCGGGTGCGGAGCGTGGGTCACGCCGGACGGTGGCCGTGGTTCGAGCGGCCCTTCTTGATGCGCCACTTGCGTTTCCGCGTCTTCTTCGACATGTCCCTCGTGCTTAACCGAGGACGGGACATCCGTCGAGGGGTCACGCACGCCCGACGGGCGCGGACACCGCTTCCGTGAGCTTCGCCAGATCGGCGGGGGAGAGCTCGACCTCCAGGCCGCGGCGGCCCGCGGAGACGCAGATCGTGGTGTGGCCGGCCGCCGAGGAGTCCAGCACCGTGCGGAGCTTCCTGCGCTGGCCGAGCGGCGAGATGCCGCCGCGGACGTACCCCGTCGTGCGCTCGGCCGCCGCGGGGTCGGCCATCGCCGCCCGCTTGCCGCCCACCGCCGTGGCGAGGGCCTTGAGGTCCAGGGAACCCGCCACCGGCACGACCGCGACCACGAGCGCGCCGTCCACGTCCGCCACCAGGGTCTTGAAGACCCGGTCCGGCGAGACGCCCATGGCCTCGGCCGCCTCCTCGCCGTAGGACGGGTGGGAGGGGTCGTGCTCGTAGGCGTGGACGGTGTACGCGACGCCCGCCTCCGTCAGCGCCACCGTCGCCGGGGTGCCGCCGGACTGCTGCTTCTTGGACTTCTTGACCATCGACCTTCTCGCATGCGTCAGTTCAGGCTCGTCGGGCCGCGCGTCAGGTCCGACGCCGGCAACGACGGCAGATTACGGATGATCGCGGTCTCCGCGCGCAGCAGTTTCAGCTCCTCGCGCAGCCGGGACGCCGTGTCGGAGGCCTGCAGCAGCCGCTGCCTCGCCGGGACGTCCAGCATCACGGCGGCGGCGACGAGATAGGAGACGACCGCCGGTTCGTCCGGCAGGTCCGCGCCGGTCGACAGCGAGCGCTCCCGCGCTCCGGCCAGCCGCTTCTGGTACTGGCGGAAGGCGCGCAGGACGCCCTCGGCGAGCGCGCCGGCCTCGTCGCCCGGGTCCTCGGGCAGTTCCTCCAGCTCGGCCGTCAGGAACGCGCCGGAGGCGTCCACGGACAGCAGACGGACCCGTGTCGTGCCCGTCGCCAGCACCTCGAAGCTGCCGTCGGCGCGCTCGCGGACGGTCGCCGCGTCCGCGATGCAGCCCACCTCGTGGAAGGCCTTGAGCGGATCGTCGCCGAAGCCGGCGGCGGGCCCACGCTCGGGCACGGCGGTCTGGTCCGGCATGCCGGGCGCGGTGGGCGACACCTCATGGCCGTCGCGGATGGCGACGACGGCGAAGCGGCGTGGTTCGTCCTCGGGGGTCTTGAGCAGATCGCGCATCATCGCGCGATAGCGCTCCTCGAACACGTTCAGAGGAAGCACGAGCCCGGGGAACAACACCGAGTTCAGGGGGAAGAGCGGGAGCCGGACGGTGGTCACGACGCGAAAGCCTAATGGTCGCCGGAGCGGGCGCGTCCGCCGTACCCGCTCCCGAGCTGCGGATCGGGGTCCGGATCCATCAGCGGAAGCCCCGAGGCGACCTCCAGACGGACACCGTCGCGCAGCTCCAGGAACTGCCCGAGCGGGTCGTCGGAGACCCGGTCCCAGGGGAACGAGGTCGCGTACGGCCCGATGAGACGCAGCTGCTCCAGCGCGTCCTGCCAGCGCTCCAGCCGGACCAGGACGTACGTCAGCAGATTGCGCACCTCGGCGGGCCACGGGTCGGCGGCGGCGTAGGACGCGGAGACCGCGATCGCGAGGTCGGCGGCGGCGTCCAGGCGCTCGCGGGGGACCTGGGGGCCGCCGCCCTCGGTCAGATAGGCGAAGGCCGCGCGCACCGGCAGCGCCTGGACCAGGGAGCCCGGCAGCGCGTCCTGCGCGGCTGGCTCGGCGAAGTCGAAGCACTCCCGGTGCGAGCCGTACCAGGCGGCCGAGAGGTACTGGAGAGCGGCGACATGGCAGCCGTAGTGGTGCGGGGAGCGCCGGACGGCCTGGGCCCACAGCTGCTCGAACTCGGTGTGCCCGGTGTTCGTGCCGCGGGCGTGGTCGAGCGCTATCCGCCAGGGAACCGGGTCGTGCGGGTCGCCCTCGGCGGCGGACATGATCAGCGGGCCGACCTCGCGCAGCAGCTCGACCCGCGCGGGCGACTCCCAGCCGCGGCGGACCGCCAGCTCGGCCCTGACGAGCAGGACGTCCGGATCGTGCGGGTCGGCGGCCTGCCACTCCGTGAGCCAGGTGTCGCGGGAGCGCGCGAAGGTGGCGAGGCGCATGGCGTACCGGTCGCGGTTCTCCCACTCGGCGGACTCGCGGGTGGTGGCCAGCAGCTTGGCCGCGGGGACGTACTCGCCCCGGGCCGCCGCGACGAGTGCGGGGCCCAGACGGTCGTCGGGCGCGTCGAGCAGTACCTCGTCGTCGGCGGGCAGTCCGGAGGCGAGGCGTGAGGTGTTCCGTGCCATCCGGGCCGTACGGAGGAGAGCGCGCAGCAGTGCCATGGTGTCGACCATTGAAAGCCGCAGGTCGGAGCTGTGCCAGAGGTGTGCGGTGACGCTTTCGTAACCACCGTTTGGTTGTGCGACCCACGGTCAAGGGCGGCTAAAAGGTTGATGGAGATCCGGTGTGCGGCGCCGACCTTCCGGAGGCCGAGCGGCCCGGTCCGTCGTGCGGAGGGCAACGGGTGGCGGAACGGACCGGAGACGGTCTGGACGGGAAACGGTACGGCCGGGAGGCGACGGGCAGGTGGGGGTACGGGGTCGGACACTGCACTTCGAGACAACGCCCTCGCTCCGGACGCTCCTCGCTCCGGACGCTCCTCGCTCCGGACGCTCCTCGCTCCGGACGCTCCTCGCTCCGGACGCTCCTCGCTCCGGACGC
>NZ_JBHWVI010000318.1:0-7523 GCF_042737005.1 Streptomyces sp. NPDC060027 | reverse complement strand
GTCCCGGCCCCCCCGCGACGGCCGCCGGCCGCGGCCGGCGACCCGGCGGCTGGCCGACGGCGACACCCGCGGGCGGCGGGCAGGCTCCGGCACAGCCCGCTCCGGCCCCGGCCGCCACCCCCGCTCCGCCCGCCGCCGCTCCGGGAGCGCCCCAGGCCCCGGCCGGGCCACCGGCCGCGGGTGGCCTCGACCCCCGCACGCTGTGGCCGAACATCCTGGAGGCGGTGAAGAACCGCCGCCGGTTCACCTGGATCCTGCTCAGCCAGAACGCCCAGGTCACGGCGTTCGACGGCACGACTCTCCAGATCGGCTTCGTGAACGCCGGTGCGCGGGACAACTTCGCGAGCAGTGGCAGCGAGGACGTGCTGCGGCAGGCGCTCGCGGAGCAGTTCAACGTGCAGTGGAAGGTCGAGGCGATCGTGGACGCCTCGGGCGGTTCGGTCCCGCCGGCCGCTCCGGCGGGCTCAGGGTTCGGCGGCGGAGGCGGTTACGGCGGTGGCGGCGGCGGCTACGGAGGCGGTGGCGGTGGCGCCGGTGGTTACGGCGGGTCTCCGGCCGGCCAGCGCCCCGCGCCCCAGCAGTCCTCGGCTCCGGCCTCGCAGCCCCCGGCCCCGCAGTCCGGCCCGTCCGCGGGCCACACCCAGGGCCGGGGCATGTCCGCGCCCGCGTCGGCCCCGTCCCCGGCACACGAGCCGCCGCCGGTCGCCCCCGAGGACGACACCCCCGAGGACGACGACCCCGACCTGGACGAGTCCGCCCTCTCGGGCCACGACCTGATCGTCCGCGAGCTGGGGGCGACGGTGCTGGAGGAGTTCTCGAACGAGTGAGGGACCGGGACGCCGGTTTCCGACACCTCGGACCCCCGCGAAGCACCCTCGGTGACGGGGTCCCACCGCTCCACCCGGCCCACGCGGCGACCCACGACCCACGACCCATGGCCCCCGGAGTCCCGCGAGCCGCGCCGTGCGGGCCCGGATGTCACCGCTGTCGCTTTCCCCGCTCCGCTTCTCCCCCGAAGAGATCGCCGAGGTGACGACCTTCACCGGTGGGGGCCCGCCCTAGGCGAGGGCCCCGTGTCCAGGAGTGGCATCGGCCGAGAGGGCCGGACCGCGGGAGTGGGTCCCGGTGGTGGTTGCCGGCGTGTCGGGGGCGGCCCGGTTCGGAGGATCGCACCAGCTCCGCGACCCCCTCGCTTCGGAAGCCCCTACAAGGGCACCCTCGTGCGGCGGTTAGGCTGACCCCGTGAAGGTCCTTGTCATCGGTGGCGGCGCCCGCGAACACGCCCTGTGCCGCTCCCTGTCCCTCGACCCCGACGTCACCGCCCTGTACTGCGCTCCCGGGAACGCGGGGATCGCGGAGGTGGCGGAGCTGCACGCGGTCGACGCTCTCGACGGCACCGCCGTGGCCGCGCTGGCCACGGAGCTCGGCGCCGAACTGGTGATCGTGGGCCCGGAGGCCCCGCTGGTCGCCGGTGTCGCCGACGCCGTGCGCGCGGCGGGCATCCCCTGCTTCGGCCCCTCCGGGGAGGCCGCGCAGCTGGAGGGCTCCAAGGCGTTCGCGAAGGACGTGATGGCGGGTGCCGGCGTCCCCACGGCGCGCTCGTACGTCTGTGCGACGCCGGAGGAGGTCGAGGAGGCGCTCGACGCGTTCGGAGCGCCGTACGTCGTGAAGGACGACGGACTGGCCGCCGGCAAGGGTGTCGTCGTGACCGACGACCTCGACGCGGCGCGCGCGCACGCCAACGCCTGCGACCGCGTCGTCATCGAGGAGTTCCTCGACGGCCCCGAGGTCTCCCTCTTCGCGATCACCGACGGCACGACCGTCGTCCCGCTCCAGCCCGCCCAGGACTTCAAGCGCGCGCTGGACGGCGACGAAGGCCCGAACACCGGCGGCATGGGCGCGTACTCGCCGCTGCCCTGGGCGGACCCGAAGCTCGTCGAGGAGGTCATGGAGACCGTCCTCCAGCCGACCGTCGACGAACTGCGCCGCCGCGGCACACCGTTCTCCGGACTGCTGTACGCCGGTCTGGCGATCACCAGCCGTGGCGTGCGGGTCATCGAGTTCAACGCCCGCTTCGGCGACCCCGAGACCCAGGTCGTTCTCGCCCGTCTGAAGACCCCGCTCGCCGGTGTCCTGCTGGCGTCCGCGAACGGCACCCTCGCCGATCTCGAACCGCTGCGCTGGAGCGAGAAGGCCGCGGTCACCGTGGTCGTGGCCTCGCACAACTACCCGGACACCCCGCGCACCGGCGACCCGATCACCGGGCTCGACGACGTGGCCGCCGAGGACGCCCCGCACGCGTACGTCCTGCACGCCGGCACCCGGCACGAGGGCGGAGCGGTGGTGAGCGCGGGCGGTCGCGTGCTGTCCGTCACGGCGGTCGGATCGGACCTCACCGAGGCCCGCGAGCGCGCCTACACGGCGGTCGCCCGCATCGGCCTCGATGGTGCGCAGCACCGCACGGACATCGCCGCGAAGGCGGCGTCGGAGGCGTAGCCGCAGGTTCCCCATAGCATCACCGGGCCCCGGATTCCGTACGGAATCCGGGGCTCTGTGGTGCGGGAACCGGCCACTTCCACCTGCGGGTTTCTGTACGGAACCGGGGGCCTGATCATGGCCCACCGTCATCCACCTTTCCCCAGAGCCATTCCATCGAGTGACCGATGCCCCAACCGGCTGACGAGGGCCGAGGCCCCAACTAGGGTGCGGCGAAAGCATTCCGGCACTTGGCCCACCGGCATTGCGATGTCGGTGGCGGGTGCCACAGTGGGGGAGTGAGCAACGCCAGGGCATCCGTCGGCACCGGCAGTGGAAAGGCCGGGGCCCGGCGGACAACAGGGGGTGACGTCCGGTCGTGACCGGTATGGGTGTGGGTGTGGAGGCGGGCGCGCAGACCGCGCGCTCCCGGGCTCTCGCTGTGCTGCGCATCCGCAGCAGGGCGCTGGCCGTCGCCCTGCTGCCCGCGGCCGCGGCCGTCGTGCTGCTCGTCGGTGGCTCCACCGGCCGGATCACCGGCGAGCCCTGGGGGACCGCGCGGTGGATCGTGACGGTCGTCGCCGTCGTCGTCCTTCTGGCGGCGGCGGGCATCGCGCTCGTCGTGGCCCGCGCCCGGCCCGCGATGAGCCCCACCGTCCCCGTCTCCGAGGCATCGGCCCCCGATCTCTACCGGATGGTCCGTGACCTGGCCGACCGTCTCGACGTACCGGCCCCCTCGGCGATAGCGCTCACCCCGGACTGCGACAGCTGGCTGGAGGACCGCACCCACCGGGCCCACGGCCGGTCCTCGGCGGGCAGCGGGGACGCGTCGGACCGCGCGGACGGCGAACGGGGCGGCCTGGGAGTGCCCGGACTGACGAACCGTGTCCGCCGAGCCCCCGTCGCCCCCGTCCTCGTCATCGGCTCCCCCTTCCTGTGGTGGATGCGGGTCGGAGAGCTGCGGGCGGTCCTCGCCCCGGTCGTCGCCGGAACGGGCCCGTCCGCGCACCCGGACATAGCCGCGGCCCGCCGTTTCGTACGCGGCCTGGACGCTGCCGTGGCCGTGGCCTCGGCACCCGGCCGCGGCCCGCTGTCCCGCACGGTCCTGGCCGGTGTGGGCTGGGTGACCCGTCTTCTGCTGCGCAGCTGCCGGGGTCATGCCGCCGAGATGGAGCGGGGTGTGGCGTCCGCGGCGGCCGAGCGTGCACAGGCTGTGGACTACGGCGTGCGGATCGTCGCCCAGGAACAGGTGGGTCTGGCGTACGCGGGCTGGGACCGTCTGCTGACCCGTGTCGCGCTCCCTGCCTGGCGCATGGGCCGCTGGCCCTCCCGGTTGGACGTGGGCGTCGTCGCGGCGCTGACCGAGCTGTCCCGCCGCGACCGGCTGGCCGAGGGTTTCACCTCCCGCCTCGGCGAACGCCCCGCCTGCGACCTGCTCGAAGAGCCCGGCACCGTGGACGAGGCGGCTTCGCTGCTCGCCGCCCGCCTCTTTCACGGCGGTCCCGCCGAGGCCGGCCCCGACTGGGCGCCGGTCGACTGGCAGGACTACCCGGACGAGGTCGTCGACCGCAAGTGGCGTACGGACGCGGCCCGCCTCCACCGTGTCCTGGACGCGCTCGGCGTCCGGCACCCCGCCGACCCCGCGCTGCCCGAGGCGGACGGCCCGACGCTGGCCCGGGTGATGGACCATCTGACCGCGCCGACGGAGCACCTGTCCGCACCGGCGGACGACAGGCTCGCCCCGGCCCCGGCTCCCGAACCGGATGCCGCCCTCGCCGCGCACCGCACGGAAGCGTACGGCGAGATGGGTATCGCCGAGAGCGACGACCCGGACCTTGCCGTGGGGAACGAACGGTCGGCCGCTCTCGCGGCAAGGCTCACCACGGAAGTGGCCCGCGAGGAGGCGTCCGCCCCGGCGCCGCATCCGCCCGCCGGGGGCGCCGAGCAGCAGGGCCCCGACCACGCCCTCTGGGACGACGGGATGCTTCCGCTGTTCCCCCTCCAGCCGCCCCGGACCGGTCGCGAACTGCTGGCCGACCACGTCACGGCGATGGTCTGCTGCGCCGCGATGGACACCGCCGGGGCGACCCCCGGGCTGGACTGGCTGGACGGCCCGTCCCTCCTCGTCGCGGGGGAACGAGCCGCCGACCTCGGCCCCCGGGTCCTCACCCTGATAGAGACCGGTGATCCGGCACCCCTGCGGGACTGGCTCCGTCACCTCGGCGTCCGCCCGGAGAAACCGGTCCGCCTCGTCTGACGCCCGTCCGGCGGCCGCCCACGCTGTTCGCCGCTGCCTGCGCCCCGGCGGAGGCAGCCGTTCCTCTCACGCCAATTCGCGACGAACGGTGACGGACCGCGTGCGTAATGTGATGTGCTGGGACCGATCGCGCACGGCGCAAGGGCTTACCAGAACGACGGGGGCACCAGGGAGGGGAGCAGCCATGGGATCGGAGCAGATCCGCCGCTGGGAGTCGGGAGCACTCGCGCACGCCGTCACGGATCCCTTCGGCCAGGGTCCCGTTCCCTGGCTCCGCGGCAGTGAGACCTATTTCGACGACACCGGCCATGTCGTCCCCTGGTACCTGGACACCGACGCGGCCCAGCCGCCGCACCCGGCGACCGGCGCGTCCAGGATCCCGGGCCCGCGCGCCACCTCCGGCACCCGCGCGCGTTCCGGCACCGGAGGCCCCCGCTCCGCGGACGACGTCCACCGCCAGATCAAGGGCTTCACCACCACGGGTGCCGCCGCTCCCGGCGAGTCCATCGACTTCCATGTCACCGTGGACCCGCCACAGCAGTTCAGCGTCGACATCTACCGCATCGGCCACTACGGCGGGGACGGTGCCAGCAAGATCACCACGAGCCCCCGTCTCTCCGGCATCGTCCAGCCACCCCCGCTCACGGCCGACCGCACCGTCTCCTGCCATCACTGGTGGCTGTCCTGGCGCCTCCAGATCCCGTCCTACTGGAGTGTCGGCGCCTATGTCGCCGTCCTCACCACCGCCGACGGCTACCGCTCGCACGTCCCCTTCACCGTCCGCAATCACCAGACGGCCGACCTGCTCCTGCTGCTCCCGGACATCACCTGGCAGGCGTACAACCTGTATCCGGAGGACGGCCACACCGGCGCCAGCCTCTACCACGCCTGGGACGAGAACGGCCGTCTGCTCGGCGAGGCCGACGCCGCGACGACCGTCTCCTTCGACCGCCCGTACGCGGGCGCGGGTCTCCCCCTCCATGTGGGCCACGCCTACGACTTCATCCGCTGGGCGGAGCGTTACGGCTACGACCTCGCGTACGCCGACGCCCGCGACCTGCACGCCGGACGCGTCGACCCCACCCGCTACCGCGGTCTGGTCTTCCCGGGCCACGACGAGTACTGGTCGCCGCAGATGCGCCGCACCACGGAACTCGCCCGCGAGCACGGCACCTCGCTCGTCTTCCTCTCCGCAAACACCATGTACTGGCAGGTGGAGTTGGGGCCGTCCCCCTCGGGCGTCGCCGACCGGCTGCTGACCTGCCGGAAGCGCCGGGGTCCGGGCAGGCCCGCCCTGTGGCGCGAGATCGACCGTCCGGAGCAGCAGCTCATCGGCATCCAGTACGCGGGACGGGTCCCCGAGCCGCACCCCCTGATCGTCCGCAACGCCGACCACTGGCTGTGGGAGGCGACCGGCGCGCACGAGGGCGACGAAGTGGAGGGCATGGTCGCCGGTGAGGCGGACCGTTACTTCCCGCGCACCCCACTGCCGGAGCACCAGGGCCGGATCCTGCTCGCGCACTCCCCGTACCCGGACAGCGAGGGCACGCCCCGGCATCAGGAGACCTCGCTCTACCGGGCCCCGTCCGGCGCCCTGGTCTTCGCGTCCGGAACGTTTGCGTGGTCCCCGGCCCTCGATCGTCCCGGCCACGTGGATCCGCGTATCCAGCGGGCGACCGCCAATCTCCTCGACCGCATCTGCAAACACGACTGAGACCCGGCGGGGAAAGCCCCGCCGGGGCGCCTCCCGCCACCCCCGCTCCGCGCACACCCAGGGCCGCCCGTCACGCCCCCTGTCCGAACTTGCTCGTCCCGTACGGGAGAATCGAGTCACTTGGACAGAACCACGGGGAGGAACCGTGTCCGGATTCGTCGAAAAGCCCGAGCCCCTTCAGGTGCCGGGTCTGGTACATCTGCACACCGGCAAGGTGCGCGACCTGTATCAGAACGAGGCGGGCGACCTCGTGATGGTCGCCAGCGACCGCATCTCCGCCTACGACTGGGTTCTCCCCACCGAGATCCCCGACAAGGGCCGCACACTCACCCAGCTCTCCCTGTGGTGGTTCGACCAGCTCTCCGAACTGGCCCCCAACCACGTGCTGAGCACCGAACTCCCGCCCGGCGCCCCCGCGGACTGGGCCGGCCGCACCCTGATCTGCAAGTCCCTGCGGATGGCCCCGGTCGAGTGCGTCGCCCGCGGCTACCTGACCGGTTCGGGTCTCGTCGAGTACAACCAGACCCGCACGGTCTGCGGCCTCGCGCTGCCTGAGGGTCTCGTCGACGGCTCGGAACTCCCCGCGCCGATCTTCACCCCCGCCACCAAGGCCGCGGTCGGCGAGCACGACGAGAACGTCTCGTACGAGGAGGTGGCCCGTCAGGTCGGCGCCGACACCGCCGCCGAACTGCGCCAGGCGACCCTCGCCGTCTACAGCCGCGCCCGCGACATCGCCCTCGATCGGGGCATCATCCTCGCGGACACGAAGTTCGAGTTCGGCTACGAGGGCGAGACCCTCGTCCTCGCCGACGAGGTGCTGACCCCCGACTCCTCGCGCTTCTGGCCCGCCGACGTGTGGGAGCCGGGCCATGCGCAGCCGTCCTTCGACAAGCAGTACGTCCGCGACTGGCTGACCTCCGCGGAGTCCGGCTGGGACCGCAAGAGCGAGCAGCCGCCGCCCGCCCTGCCCGAGCACGTCGTGGAAGCCACCCGCGCCAAGTACATCGAGGCCTACGAGCGACTGACGGGCATCCGCTGGTCCTGACCTCGTCCCGGGGGCCGGCCCCCGCCCGGCCC
>NZ_JBHWVI010000317.1:0-7539 GCF_042737005.1 Streptomyces sp. NPDC060027 | reverse complement strand
GGACGTACGCCGCGCCCAGGGCCGCTTCCTGTACTTCAAGCCCGACGAGGTGGCCCCGCTGAAGGAGGAGGCGACATGACCGGACCCGATCGCACCGACGCCTCCGGTACGGCAGAACCGGACGGGACCCGCCGGGTCCTGGTAGCCGGGGTCGGCAACGTGTTCCTCCAGGACGACGGATTCGGGGTGGAGACCGTACGGCGCCTCGCCGTCCGCACGCCCGAGCTGCCGCCCGGCGTCGAGCTGATGGACGCCGGTATCCGCGGGGTGCACCTCGCCTACCGGCTGCTGGAGGGCTATCGGGCCCTCGTGCTGGTGGACATCGTCAGCCGGGGAGGCCCGCCGGGCACGCTCTACACGATCGACGTCGGCCCCGAGCCCCCCGCGGCCCGGCCCGAGCCGGGGCCGATGGACACACACGCCATGGACCCCGCCACCGTGCTGGCCCTGCTGCACGATCTGCACGCCGGCGCGGGCGGCACTCTCCCCGAGGAGGTCTACGTCATCGGCTGCGAACCCCGCGACACGGACGAGGGCATGGGCCTGACACCCCCGGTGGCCGAAGCCGTGGAGGCCGCCGCCGACCTGGTGCTCGACCTGGTACGCCGCGCTGCCTCTGTACCCCAGAGGAGCTGACCACGATGGAGGCAAGGATGGAATGGCAATGGGTGGGCGTGGCCGCGGGCCTCGTCCTGGCCTACGGAGTCGCCAGGAACCTGCCGGACATCCGCCGCTACTTGCGCATGCGGCGCATGTGATCCGGCGTCCGCGCATGATCCGGCGCACGTGCGCCGGCGCCCGGGCCTTCGCCCGTGCGCCCCGCACGGCCACCGACGTCCTCGAGCTGCACGTACCGCTCGAGGAAGAGATGCAGGGTGCCGTGGAGTTCGCCCAGGCGGACGAACCACAGGGCGAGGTTCATGGCGCCCTGCTGGGTGATCGCGTAGACGCGGCGTGCGGGGCCGCTCTCGGAGGCGTGCCAGTGGGACGTGACCTCACCGCTGCTCTCCATGCCCCGCAGCAGCCGGTACACATGCGCCTGATCGGCGTCGGCACAGCCGAAAGCACCCAGGCGCTGCACCAGCTCGTAGCCATGCCCTTGGCGTTCGGCCAGCAGCAGGAGCAGCACCGGGGTGAGCAGAGCGCGTCGCTCGACCTCGTGGCCAGTCATCGTCCTCTCAGAGTAACCAGCCATGCGCGAACCCCACACCTGGGCGCCGGACGGCCCCACGAGGGTCCGGCGGCGGGAGGTGAGGGCCGTGCATGAACTGTCCATCGCCGTGGCGGTCGTCGAACAGGTCGAGGAGGCCCTGCGGGAACAGGGCGGCACGGTCGCGTCGCTGACCCTGCGGATCGGCGAGCTCGCGGGGGTGGTGCCCGAGGCGCTGGACTTCTCGTTCGGTCTGGCGACGGAGGGCACCGCGCTGGCGGGGGCGCGCCTGCTGATCGAGACTGTCGAGGCACGGGCGCACTGCGACGGCTGCGGCCGCGAGGCGCCGACCGGGATGCCTCCGGTGCTGTGGTGCGCCGCCTGCGGGGCCACGCTGACCCTGCTCAGCGGCCGGGAGCTGGAGATCGTCCGGGTGACGCTGGCCGACCGCCCCCTGGAGGGGAAGAGCGACGCGAAGAGCGCGGACGACGGGCCACGGGCCGCGCCGTCCGGGCTGCCGACACGCGACGAGGAGACGAGCCATGTGCCGCACGGTTGACCTTCATCAGGCCGTCCTCGCCAAGAACGACGAGAACGCCCTGGCCCTGCGCAGCTATCTGGGTGACCGCGGCACGGTGGCGGTGAATCTGCTGTCCAGTCCCGGCAGCGGCAAGACGGCCCTGCTCGAACAACTGCTCGCCCGCGCCGTCGCGGGCGGAACCCCGGCCGCCGCCGTCACCGCCGACCTGGCGACCGAGAACGACGCGACACGGCTGGCCAGGTCCGGTGCCCCGGTGCGGCAGATCCTCACCGACGGGCTCTGCCATCTGGAGGCGGGCATGCTCCAGCGCCGGCTCGAGGACTGGCTGCCCGAGGGCACGCGCCTGCTGTTCGTCGAGAACGTCGGCAATCTCGTCTGCCCGGCCTCCTACGACCTCGGGGAGACCCTGCGCATCGCGCTCGCGTCGGTGACGGAGGGCGAGGACAAGCCGGTCAAGTACCCGGCGGCCTTCGGACTCGCGCACCTGGTCGTGATCACCAAGACCGACATCGCGGACGCCGTCGGCTTCGACCGGGAGGCGTTCCTGGCGGGTGTTCAGCAGGTCAACCCCGGAGTGCCGGTCCTGGAGACCTCGGCCCGCACCGGCCAGGGAGTCGACGCGCTGCTGGCCCACATCCTGCGCTGCGCGGCCGGCGACGAGGCCCACGTCCCCGTCCTGGCACGGCAGCACGAGCGGTACCTGCACAGCCACGAGAACGGCGACGGCCACCCCCGAACGGAGGAGCACCCGCACGCGGACGGCCCCTCGCCCGCCGACGGACACCAGCACCCGCACCAGCGGGAGGACGGGGCCGCCCGGAGCCGGACGCCCGCTCAGGAGCACGCGCGGTGAAACGGACCCCGGGGCGCGAGCGCAGGCACGTCACCGTCACGGGCGTCGTCCAGGGAGTTGGTTTCCGGCCCTTCGTGTACACCCTCGCCGAGGAGCTGGGGCTGACCGGCTGGGTCACCAACAACGCGCGGGGCGTCGAGGCCGAGGTCGAGGGCCCGGCCGCCGACGTCGAGACGTTCTGCGTCCGGATCGGGACGCGTCCGCCGCCGCTCGCGGTCGTCGAGTCGGTCGAGCACCGTGCCGTGGCCCTGGAGAACGACGGATCGGCGTTCACCATCCGTCCCTCCTCCGGCGGCCCAGGACGCACGCTCGTCTCCCCGGACACCGCCACCTGCGACGCCTGTCTGGGCGAGCTCGCGGACCCCGCCGACCGGCGGTACCGGCACCCGTTCATCACCTGCACCCACTGCGGCCCCCGGTTCACCATCGTGACCTCGTTGCCGTACGACCGGGACCGCACCACCATGGCGGGCTTCCCGATGTGCGCGGACTGCGCCCGCGAGTACACCGACCCGGCCGACCGGCGCTTCCACGCCCAGCCGATCGCCTGCCCCGCCTGCGGCCCCCGGCTCACCCTTCGCACCGGACCCGGCGATCCGGGCGAGCTGCACGACGAGCGGGCGATCACCGAGGCCCGCCGGCTGCTGGCCGAGGGTGCCGTGGTGGCGATCAAGGGGATCGGCGGCTACCACCTGGCGTGCGACGCGGGCGACCCCGCGGCCGTCCGCACCCTGCGCAAGCGCAAGAACCGTGGCGGCAAGCCCTTCGCCGTGCTGGCCGACTCGCTGGAGACCGTGCGCCGGCTGGCCCACGTCGGACCGGCGGAGCGGGAGTTGCTGCTCGGGCCGCGCAAGCCGGTGGTCCTGCTGCGGCGGCGGGCGGCCTCCGGCGAGATCGCGGCGGGGGTCGCCCCCGGCAGCCCCGACCTCGGCTTCATGCTCCCGTACACGCCGGTGCACCGGCTGCTGCTCGGTCTGCCCGGTGATCCACCGGGCCCGGCCGTCCTCGTCATGACCAGCGGAAACCGCTCGGGCGAACCCATCGTCACCGACGACGCCGAGGCGCTGACCCGGCTGGCGGGGCTGGCCGACGCCTGGCTCGCCCACGACCGCCCCATCCACGTGCCCTGCGACGACTCGGTGGTACGGGTCTGCGCGGGAGCCGAGCTTCCGGTGCGCCGTTCGCGCGGCTACGCCCCCTTCCCGATCGCGCTCCCGCTCCCGGTGGTCCCGGCGCTGGCCGTGGGCGGCGACCTGAAGAACGCCTTCTGCGCCGGGGACGGCCGTTACGCCTGGCTGTCCGCGCACGTCGGGGACATGGACGACCTGGCCACCCTGACCGCCTTCGAGCGGGCCACGGGCCATCTGACGGACCTCACCGCCGTCGCGCCGCGGCTGCTGATCGCCGACCGGCATCCCGGCTATCGCGCCACCCAGTGGGCGCGGCGCGCCGCCGAGGCCCGCGGCCTGCCGCTGCGCCGGGTGCAGCACCACCACGCCCATGTCGCTTCCGCCATGGCCGAGCACGGTCTCGACGGCTCGGCCCCGGTGATCGGGATCGCCTTCGACGGGACCGGATACGGCGACGACGGTGCCGTGTGGGGCGGCGAGGTGCTGCTCGCCGACTACGACGGGTACCGGCGGTTCGCCCATTTGGGCTATACGGCGCTGCCGGGCGGCGACGCGGCCGTACGCAACCCCTACCGGATGGCGCTGTCGCACCTGCGGACGGCGGGACTGCCCTGGTCCGACGAGCTGCCGTGCGCCGCGGCCGCCACCCCGGAGGAGCGGCGGCTGCTCGAACGGCAGCTGGAGCGGGGGTTCAACTGCGTGCCCACGTCGAGCATGGGCCGCCTCTTCGACGCGGTGTCCTCGCTCGCGGGGGTCTGCCACCGGGTGGAGTACGAGGCGCAGGCGGCGATGGAGCTGGAGAACGCGGCACTGGACGATCTGGCGGGGCCGCTCGGCGACGACGAGCGGAACGACGGGTACCGGTTCATGCTGAGAACGGTCCGTCAGGATCCCGAGGCGCCGCTGATCGCCGATCCGGCCCCGGTCCTGGCCGCCGCCGTCGCGGACGTCCGTGCCGGTGTCACGGCCGGTCCGGTGGCGCGTCGGTTCCACCGGGCCGTGGTCGCCCTGGTCCAGGAGGTGTGCACGGTGGCGCGAGAGCGGACCGGCATCCGCACGGTGGCCCTCAGCGGCGGGGTGTTCTGCAACGCCCTGCTCACCGAGGGCTGCGGCGCCGTTCTGGAACGGGACGGCTTCACCGTACTGAGGCACCACAGGGTTCCCCCCAATGACGGCGGTCTGGCCCTCGGGCAGCTGATCGTCGCCGCACGAGCGCGGGACTAGCGCGGCGGGAGCGCAGGAGCGAGTCAGGAGAGAGTCATGTGTCTGGCCGTACCCGGCCGAGTGCTGGAGATCGAGGAACGCGACGCGACGCGGATGGCCAAGGTGGACTTCGGCGGTGTCGTCAAGGACGTGTGTCTGGAGTACGTGCCGGACATGCAGGTCGGTGACTACGCCATCGTCCATGTGGGATTCGCGTTGCAGCGGCTGGACGAGGAGTCGGCCAAACAGACCCTGGAGCTCTTCGAGAACCTCGGGGTGCTGGAGGAGGAGTTCGGCGACGCCTGGGGCAAGGCCGCCCGGGACGCGGGCGCCGAACGCCCCGCCGGAACCGAACCCGTACCCGTGGATGGCGTCGAGAAGGAGGCACGGCCATGAAGTACCTGGACGAGTTCAGCGACCCTGTCCTTGCCAAGCGGCTCTTCGACGACATCAGGGCGACCACCACCCGGCCCTGGTCGATCATGGAGGTCTGCGGCGGTCAGACGCACTCGATCATCCGCCACGGCATCGACCAGCTGCTGCCCGAGGAGATCCAGCTGATCCACGGGCCGGGCTGTCCGGTCTGTGTGACCCCGCTGGAGATCATCGACAAGGCACTGGAGATCGCCTCCCGCCCGGACGTGATCTTCTGCTCCTTCGGCGACATGCTGCGCGTGCCCGGCAGCGGACGCGACCTGTTCAAGGTCAAGAGCGAGGGCGCGGACGTACGGGTCGTGTACTCGCCGCTGGACGCCCTGAAGATCGCGCAGGAGAACCCCGACCGGCAGGTCGTGTTCTTCGGCATCGGCTTCGAGACCACCGCGCCGCCCAACGCGATGACCGTCTACCAGGCCAAGAAGCTGGGCATCCCCAACTTCAGCCTGCTCGTCTCGCACGTCAAGGTGCCTCCGGCCATCGACGCGATCATGAACTCGCCGGACTGCCGGGTGCAGGCGTTCCTCGCCGCCGGGCACGTCTGCACGGTGATGGGCATGGGCGAGTATCCCGAACTCGCCGAGCGGCACCGGGTGCCGATCGTGGTGACCGGGTTCGAGCCGCTGGACATCCTGGAGGGCATCCGCCGCGCGGTACGGCAGCTGGAGGCCGGGCAGCACACCGTGGAGAACGCCTATCCGCGGGCGGTGCAGCAGGAAGGAAGCCCGGCGGCCCGGGCCATGCTCTCCGACGTCTTCGAGGTGACCGACCGGGCCTGGCGCGGGATCGGCATGATTCCGCAGAGCGGCTGGCGCCTGTCGCCCAAGTACCGCGAGTACGACGCCGAGCACCGCTTCTCGGTGACCGGCATCGACACCCAGGAGTCGACCGTCTGCCGCAGCGGCGAGGTGCTCCAGGGCCTCATCAAGCCGCACGAGTGCGCCGCGTTCGGCAAGGAGTGCACCCCGCGCAATCCGCTGGGCGCGACGATGGTCTCCAGCGAGGGCGCGTGCGCCGCCTACTACCTCTACCGGCGGCTGGAGGCCCCGGACAAGGAGGCGAGTTCCGTTGGGTGACTCCGCTTCGGCTCCCGTCGACTTCTCCTCCTGGACCTGTCCCGCGCCGCTGCGCGACCACGACAGGATCGTGATGGGGCACGGCGGTGGCGGCACGCTCTCCGCCGAACTGGTGGAGCACCTGTTCGCGCCGGCCTTCGGCAGCGACGTGCTCGCCGAGCTCGGCGACTCCGCGCTAGTGCGGCTGGGCGGCGCCCGGCTCGCCTTCTCCACCGATTCCTTCGTCGTCCGCCCGCTGTTCTTCCCCGGCGGCAGCATCGGGGACCTCGCCGTCAACGGCACGGTCAACGACCTGGCCATGGCGGGGGCCGTACCGGCCTACCTCTCCTGCGGGTTCATCCTCGAAGAGGGCGTCGAGCTCTCCGTCGTGGGACGCGTGGCCGAGGCACTGGGCGAGGCGGCCCGGACGGCCGGGGTCGTGGTCGCGACCGGCGACACCAAGGTCGTCGACGCGGGCCACGGCGACGGCATCTTCATCAACACCGCCGGGATCGGCCTGATCCCGGACGGCGTCGACATCCGCCCGCAGCGCGCGGCACCCGGAGACGTGGTGCTGGTCAGCGGACCGATCGGCGTGCACGGGGTGGCGATCATGAGCGTGCGGGAGGGGCTGGAGTTCGGCGTCGAGATCCAGAGCGACACCGCGTCGCTGGCCGGTCTGGTCGCGGACATGCTGGCCGTCTGCCCCGACCTCCATGTGCTGCGCGATCCGACCCGTGGCGGCCTGGCCACCTCCCTGAACGAGATCGCCGCGGCCGCGCGAGTCGGCATCACGCTCGACGAGCGGTCCCTGCCCATCCCGGAGACGGTCGCCAACGCCTGCGCCTTCCTCGGCCTCGACCCGCTGTACGTGGCCAACGAGGGCAAGCTGGTGGCGTTCGTGGCGCCGGAGCACGCCGACGCCGTGCTCGCGGCGATGCGCGCCCACCCGCTCGGCAAGGAGTCGGTGGCGATCGGCCACTGCGTCCCCGACCACCCCGGCATGGTGGTCGCGGCCACCGGCCTGGGCGGCACCCGCGTGGTGGACATGCCGCTCGGCGAGCAACTGCCGCGCATCTGCTGACCCATCGCACCGGCCGACACCCGTCCGCCGGCACCCGGCATTCCCGAGGCCGGCCCCCGGTGACGACCCGCATCAAGCGGGCGTCACC
>NZ_JBHWVI010000316.1:0-7555 GCF_042737005.1 Streptomyces sp. NPDC060027 | reverse complement strand
GCGGTCACGAACGGTCATACCGGCCGCGCCATGGCCTTTCGAGGATGTTGCCGGGCTGGGACGGTTACTGGAGTTGCTGTACTTCGCTGCTGTACGGCCGTTCATGTACAACCCTTCGGCCCCATCACCGGTCTCCTGTCCGCAGACCCCACGCGTCACCCGGGACAACTCTCGGTGAACGACATGGCGCCCACACACACCACCGGCCACGCACCCCGCTTCGGCGCCCGGATCGCCGACTGGGCCCACCGCCTCCGCGACTCACAAGGAACCCCAGCACCCATGCCCACCCGTACCACGGCCACGCTCGCCACCTTCCTGGTAGCGGGCCTCATTCCCCTCACCCTGCCCGCCGCAGCGAGCGCCGCGCCCGCGAAGCACGGCGATGACTTCAACGGCGACGGCTACCGCGACTACGCGTACTCGAGCTTCAGCGCCAGAGGGGGCGGCGGCGTCACCGTGGTCTTCGGGACCGCCACCGGGCCCGGCTCCACACAGCAGCGCATCACCCAGGCGAGCCCGGGCGTGCCCGGCACCGACGAGGCCGACGACATGTTCGGCGAGGTGCGGGCCGCCGCGGACTTCGACGGCGACGGATACGGCGACCTCGCGGTGGCGGCGAACGGCGAAAACGGCTCCCACGGCGCCGACCAAGGCGCCGTGACGGTTCTCTGGGGCTCCGCCTCCGGCCTGTCCAAGGGCACGACTCTCCCGAACAAGAACCCGGGCCGCAACAACTACATGGGCAAGGATCTGGCGACCGGCGACTTCAACGGGGACGGCAAGCAGGACCTGGCCGTCATCAACGAATCCATGACCTACGTCTACCGCGGCCCGCTCAAGCGCTCCGGCACCACCGGCACCGTGACCAAGCTCGACAAGACGACGTCCTTCTACGCCTCGGCCCTCATCTCCGGCAAGGTCAACGGCGACAACAAGACCGACCTCGCGATCATCGGTGACGTGGTCAGCCCCGAATACATCGCGTCCGACGTCTGGTTCATCAAGGGCGGTGCGAGCTCGCTCACCCCGGGCAACAGCCTCCGCCTGGAGTCCCAGTCCGGCGACGGCGGCAGCGGCGAGCGCGGCGGCGACGGTGTCATCGCCGACTTCAACAAGGACGGCTACGGCGACATCGCCGTCGGCACATCCCTCTACTCCAAGCACAAGGGCCGCGTCAGCGTCTGGTACGGCTCGTCCACCGGCCCGTCCCGGAACACCCGCCTCACCCAGTCGACCAGTGGCGTCGCCGGATCCCCCGAGAACTACGACGAGTTCGGTTCATCCATCTCGGCGGGCGACGTCAACGGCGACGGCTACGCGGATCTCGCGGTCGGCGTGCGGGACGAGGAGATCGACGGCCGGGACAACGCGGGCGGCGTGCACGTCCTCAAGGGTCGGGCGAGCGGCCTGTCCGGTGCCGGTTCGCAGTGGTTCGCCCGCAACACCCCCGGCGTGCCCGGTGCGTTGACGGCAGACGACCAGTTCGGTGGCCTGGTACGGCTGCGTGACACGGACGGTGACGGAACGGCCGACCTGTATGTGAGCGCCCTCGGCTCTCTGCGGCTGCCCGGTTCGGCCAGCGGCATCACCACGGCGGGCGCGACGGAATACGACGCGGCGCCCATCGACAGCTTCTTGGAATGACTTCCCTGGACGAATAGGGGCCTGTCCATGAACCCCCGTCGTTCGCGCGGAGCGCGGGCGCAGCAGCGGTCGGTGCGTGCGGCGAGCGTGCGTGCCGGGCGCCGGGGCGCAGGTAGGGGTTCAAAGACACGCTCTTTAAGACGGCGTCTCGATTGGTGATCGGCCGTGATGACAACTCACGCCACTCACCCACTTCCAGGTGCCCCTGGCCAGAATGTCCTGATCGGCGGAGGCGCCGGTAGCCGATCAGGGCACTGGCGATGCCGACGAAAGCCAGGAAGTGGTCGGCCTTGCGCTCGTAGCGGCGGTGAAGGCGACGGCATCCGTTCAGCCAAGACATCGTCCGCTCGACCACCCAGCGGTGTAGGCCCAGGCGGCTGGAGCTATCGACCCCGCGGCGGGCGATGCGCGGCACGATCTGCCGACGGCGCAGCCGCCCTCGCCGATGCGATGGGCATCCGCTGGCGTCTCATGGTCTACCTCGGTGCGTACGGGCCGATGCGTCCCGAGGAACTGGCAGGCCTGCGCCGCCGGGATATCGACCTGGACGACATGGTGATCCGCGTCCGCGTCGCCGAGCCCGAGCGGACCAACGGCCGGCGCGCTCCCGGTCAGACCAAGTCCGATGCCGGTGTCCGCGCCCTCGTCCTTCCGGATGCAGTCGGGCCCGCTCGGTCGCGGGGCTCCCGGAAGGCTTCCGCTTCTACGGATGTGGTGCGCGCACCGCCCACCGGTCTAGACAACAAAGAACCCCCGGGTCATCGACCTGGGGGTTTCACATGGAGCGGGTGACGAGAATCGAACTCGCACTCTCAGCTTGGGAAGCTGATGTTCTACCACTAAACTACACCCGCGCAAGACGCCGGTTGGGCCGGTGTCGAATGCTCGCTCACTCTACCTCATGCCCGGCCCCCGGCGCCGAAGCCGCGGGGCCCGCTCGTGTTTCGGAGGGTGGATGCGGCTGCGGGCGGCCGGAGTTGGGGCGTACGGTGGTGGCCTCGAAGAGGGTCCGGGCGGGATCGGAGTGCCGCCTGGAGAGCCGTCCCATTCATCCCGTAATGTGGCCTTTCGTTGTCAGGGCATCAGCCTGACGCGGCTCTTGGGGAAGGGACTCTGGGACTTGATGGAGCGCACCGTCGTCCGTTGTGCCGAGGGGCACGTGTTCAGCACCGCTTCGTTCCCGATGCAGCAGGCCGAGCGGCTCGGCCCCGGCCGGCTGCTCCGGTGTCCACGCTGTGCCCGGCTCCGCAGTGTGGTGCCGGTTCCGGTGGCGTTGGAGAAGCGGTGACGGAGTAGTAAGTGACGAAGTAGAAGTGGCGCACCGGCAGTGGCGTATGAGCAAGGGCGCAGCGGCTGGGGTGCCGGATCAGTGGTGGAGACACAGGGGCGCCGGAGTAGTGGCGCCGTGGCAGTGACGGAGTAGTACGGGCGCGCGGTGTCGTCACGATTGTGGTGGCTCCGCGCGCCTTGCGTATCCTCAGGGCGTGCTTCTCTCAGACAAGGACATCCGGGCCGAGATCGACGCCGGACGGGTCCGGATCGATCCCTACGACGAATCCATGGTGCAGCCGTCGAGCATCGACGTGCGGCTCGACCGCTACTTCCGGGTGTTCGAGAACCACCGCTACCCCCACATCGACCCCTCGGTCGAGCAGGCGGACCTCACGCGGCTCGTCGAGCCCGAGGGTGACGAGCCGTTCATCCTCCACCCCGGAGAGTTCGTCCTCGCCAGTACGTACGAGGTCATCTCGCTCCCCGACGACCTCGCGTCGCGACTGGAGGGCAAGAGCTCGCTGGGACGGCTGGGGCTGGTCACCCACTCCACCGCCGGGTTCATCGACCCCGGGTTCTCCGGGCACGTCACCCTTGAGCTGTCCAACCTGGCGACGCTGCCCATCAAGCTGTGGCCGGGGATGAAGATCGGCCAGCTGTGCATGTTCCAGCTCAGCTCGCCGGCCGAGTTCCCGTACGGCAGCGACCGGTACGGCTCCCGGTACCAGGGCCAGCGCGGTCCGACCGCCTCACGGTCCTTCCTGAACTTCCACCGCACCCAGGTCTGAGGCGAGGAGCATGTCTTTCGTGCGCGAGGACCTCAGCTACGAAGGGTTCGGCGCCGCCGTACGCGAGCTCGCCCAGACCATCGCCGACGACGGGTACGAGCCCGACATCGTGCTCTCCATCGCCCGTGGGGGCGTCTTCGTCGCGGGCGGGCTCGCCTACGCCCTCGACTGCAAGAACATCCGCCTCGTGAATGTGGAGTTCTACACCGGGGTGGGGACGACGCTGGAGATGCCGGTGATGCTCGCTCCGGTCCCCAACACGATCGACTTCTCCGACAAGAAGGTCCTGATCACCGACGACGTCGCCGACACGGGCAAGACCCTCAAGCTCGTGCACGACTTCTGCGTCGACGCCGTCGCCGAGGTCCGCAGCGCCGTGATCTACGAGAAGACCCAGTCGCTGGTGAAGTGCGAGTACGTGTGGAAGCGCACGGACGAGTGGATCAACTTCCCCTGGAGTGTTTTGCCTGTAGTACGTAAGTCGGGCGAGCCGATCACGCCTTCGAGGGAAGCGCTCTGAACCTATGAGTCTTCGCTAAGTCGCCGCATTTCGTCAATCGAGATCTTGCTATGTCGCAGGCTCAAGCTGAGGAAGTTTTGCGTCGGCATCTGCGATCCGCCCCTGCGGCAAGAGATAGCATTCCTGTTGCGATTAACGGCACTACAAGACCTTTGACGGAAAGGGATAGGCGAGACCTAGAGACTTCCGAGTTGCGTGCGGCTATTGCTGATCCGAACGGCTAAGCGGCTCCGCTGAAGTCCGCTGCTGATCCGCACCCGCGGTACGAACCTGGCCGCCCCTGGTGAACGAGGTCTGAGGGGAAGCCCCAGGAACTTTGTTCCCGCACCTCAGCGGAGGGCTTAGGGCCTGTCTCGAAGTCGGGTGTGAGCTTGTGACAAGATCGGGGGATGCTGCGACTCACCGATTTCATTATCGACTGCCCGGACACGATGAAGCTGGCGGCTTTCTATTCCGAGGTGACGGGCCGTCCGGTCAAGGAAGGCAGCTCCGAGGACTGGGCTGGCATCCAGTTCGGCGAGATCGAGCTGGCATTCATCCGGGTGGACGACTACCGCGCTCCGCAGTGGCCCGACAGTGACCACCCCAAGCAGTTCCACCTCGACTTCGAAGTGGACGAGATCGAGTCCGAGCAGCGCCGCGTCCTCGACCTCGGCGCGACGCTAAGGCAGGACTTCATCGGCCCCAACGGCTACGGCTGGCAGATCTACACCGACCCGATCGGCCACCCCTTCTGCCTGTGCCGCAACAAGGGCGTCATCTGGACCGACCAGGGCCCGATCTGGCCCAAGGGCGACTAGTCGGGTAGGGCTACGACTGTGACGCCTGCGGCAAGCATTCTCGCGATCACTTGGTCTGCCAGGTCGTCATCACAGATGACTTCGGCCATTGGCGGATCACCTTTCAAGATCGGCAGGTAGCCCAGGCCCGTGTGCCAGAGCTCCCAGCGATCACGCTCAGTGGTCCACATCGGCACGAATTCGAGCAGATCTCCGTCGTTCATGCCCACCCCCGGGGTGCACGGTAGCGCGCGGTTGGCGGAGCAACTTGCGCTCTAGCGACGCTCCAGCGACACTCTTGGAGTGTGCGCGAAGTCATGCGCAAGGACCTGGGGACGGGTCGGGATGGGTGGGGGCGGCGGCCGCCGGATCCCGCGGGCGGTGAGTGCCGGTAGCCGGCCACGTCGTGAGGGGCGGTGGCGTATCGCCGGGACCTTGCCGGAACGTGCGGGTGATCTATACGCTCCTCGCCTCTTGGGGCGTGCGTCGTGCGCACTCCCGTTCCGGATGTGAGGCCGCCTTGACGACGCTCGGCGAGAGGGCCCCTGCCCAGGCCGCCCCGGCTGCCCGGGGGCGGCGGCTCTCGCGCCGGCTGGCCGGCCTGATGCTCCTGCTCGCCGTCGGGGCGCCGCTGGGTGGTGTCGCCTACGCCGTCAATGGAGCCACCCACGCCAAGGCCGAGGTCCGGGTGACCGTGGTGATCCGGGAGCTGGACCGTCTCTCGGTCCCCGTGGCCGACCACGCGATCAGCGAGGCGCGGGCGCGAGGCGTCGTGCCGTCCGGCCACGAGAAGGAGTTCGCGCTGCGTCAGTACGCGGACGATCCCGGGTCCGAGGGGCGCACCGTGCGCCTGGACCTGCCCGGGGAGCACGGCGCCACATGGCTGGACGCCGACATGTCCACGGTCACGCTCGCGTCCTGGGACTCCACGATGGCCGAGCAGCTCCTGGCGCGTGGCGGCACCGCGGTGACCGCCCTGTGTATCGGCGTCGGTGCCCTGCTGCTGTACCGGATCCTGCTGTCGATCGATGCCGGGCGGCCCTTCGAGGCCGGAAACCCACGACGGCTCGCCGGCCTGGCCGGGGCGGTCGCGGTGGCCGGCGCGGTCCCCGGGTTCCTGTCCGCGGCGGCCGCGGACCTCGTCCTGCACCGCGTGGACCTGGCGGGGCCGGACAGCCCGGTCATGTCCCCGCCGGTGGTCTCCATCGGCGCGCTTGCCGGGAACCTCCTCGTGGCGTTCCTGGTGCTGGCCCTCGCGGAGGTCTTCCGCCGTGGCGCCGAGTCGGCCCAGAGCGTCGGACGGGTCGGTTGAAGGGTGGCGGGAGAACGCGAGAGGGGCTCCCGGCGCGGTGCCGGGAGCCCCTCTCGGGTGGGAACGGGGAGCGCGGAGCGCGCTAGAACGTGCCCAGCTTGATGATCGACAGGATGGCGATCAGCTGAATGGCGGACGCGGCGAGGGCCTTCGGCCACGGGAGGTCGTGGGACTTGCCGACCATCAGGGTCAGCAGGGCGCCCGCGCCGATCCAGGTGACCCAGCCGAGGATCTTGACGAAGGACGCGTCGCCGCCGAAGAACATGGCGACGAGCAGGCGCGGGGTGTCCGTGATGGACATGATCAGCATGGAGAGGCCGACCGTGGGCTGCCAGGCGCCGTCGCCGCCGAGCTGGCGGGCCAGGGTGTGGGTGACCACGCCCAGGACGAACGTGCTGAGGACGATGGCGATGCCGGTTGTCAGGACGATCGGGACGGCGTTCGAGAGGGTCGCGCTGATGGCGTCCTCGCGGGCTCCGTCGAAGCCGAAGACCGCCAGCAGGCCGTAGACGAACGTCACGATCAGGGCCGGGGCCCACATCGTGTAGTCGCGCATCTGGAGGAAGGTCCGGTTCGGGGCGGTCACGATGCCCTTGAGCAGGTCCTTCCAGTGCAGCCGGGGGCCGACCGGCGGAGCCGCCGCCGCGCCCGCGCGGTAGGTCTCGCCCTGGTTGTACGGGTCCTCGCCGATCGAGAAGGCCTGGGTGTGCCCGGGGCTGTTCGCCGCGTACGGGTCCGGGCCCTGCTGCGGGTGACCGTCGCCGAAGTACTCCGGCTCACCGTGCCCGCCGCCGTGGCCGCCGCTCTGGGGCCAGCCGCCCTGCTGGCCGCCGTACGGCTGCTGTCCTCCGTACTGCGGCTGCGACGGCGCGGGCGGATAGCCGTACGGCTGCTGCCCGCCTCCCTGGGGGGACTGCTGTCCACGTCCCTGGGGGGCCTGTCCGTACGACGGTCGTTGTTGCGGTCGCGCTTGCGGGGCACGGTTGTCCCGTCCGCCGCGTCCGATCCTGAATCCAGCCACGTTATCGAACGTACCTGGTCCCGAAGAGTGACGTGCCGGGCCCGGGGCAACGGGCCCGGCATTGGGGCCGAGCTGTGACATCCCCTACGGGAGAGGCGAGTCCACCCCTACGGGTTCGCGGGAGAGGCCCCGGACAGGGCGAACCGGCCGGAGACGGCTTCCCCTCCCGTGGACAAGGCACCGCCGGGCCCGTGTGCGCGGGCCCGGCGGGGTGGC
>NZ_JBHWVI010000315.1:0-7566 GCF_042737005.1 Streptomyces sp. NPDC060027 | reverse complement strand
TCGTGTTGGGTTGGGGGGGGGGCGGGCCCGCCCCGCGCGGGGGGGGGGGGGGGGGGGCGCGGGGGGGGGGGGGGGGGGGCGGCGGGGGGGGGGGGGGGGGGGGCGGGCCCCCCCCCCGGGGAGGTGCGGGGCCTACGAGGGGTCGTGCACCGTGCCGGTGAACTCCGGCCCGTCGTGCGACTCACCGGTCCCGTCGTAGACGGTCAGACGCAGCCGTACCGTCTCCTCCGGCTCGGTCACGGTGTCCGCGACGGTGGGGATGGTGATCTCGGCGCCCGTTTCGCCGGGCCGGACATCGACGAAGAGGCTGAGTCCCCTCAGCTGGGACAGTGGCCGCGACGGCAGGGGTGCCTCGCCTGAGTTCTCCCGCAGCCACCGGGGATCGACGTCGGTGGTGGACAGTTCGGCGCCACCGGTGACCCGCAGGACCTCGATGCCGGCCTGGACGTCCGCGTCGGACACCGCGGAGAGGGACACCCGCCAGGTCAGCGCCTGACCCTCGGCGGCCCGGGCGGCGGCCGGGGTCACCGTGACGGTGGGCGCCGGATCGTCGTTCCGCGCGATGACCCCGCCACGGTGGGCGCCGATCACCGCACCGTGGACCGCCTTCACGAAGACGTCGTGCGACAGGTCGTAGCCGAAGCGCGTGTTGCCCCGGACCTCGACCTTCACGTCGGGGCCGTGGCCGCCGGGTCGCACGGTCACGTCGCGCGAGGTGGCCCGGCCCGTCTCCGGATCGGCGACGAACAGCCGGACCCTGCCGCTCCCGTGCCCGGAGACCTTCACCGGCACGTGGTAGGTCCGGACACCCGTGTCGCCCTCCTTGACGGTCAGCCGGCCGATGTCGACGCGCGGCAGCGCCGCGGACCGGACGGCGGGGGTACCGGCGCGCCATCCCCACGCGTCGATGAGCCACGCCCGCCCGGACGACGTGCGCGGGACGATCTCCAGGGCCGTCACGCGGTGCAGGTCGATCCGCGCCCGGGTGGCGAAGCTCAGGGGTACCCGGACCTCCTGGCCCCAGTGGGAGGCGGTGCGCCCGGTTCCGGGCAGTCCGTCGAGGTGAACGCGCCCCAGGGTCGCCCGGTGGCCGGACGCGTCGGTGAGGGCGACGTCGAGCTGGGTGTCCCCGGTGTTCGGCGGAACGATCAGCCGCAGTGCCAGGGCCTCGGCCCCGGCGACCGAGACCGGCCTCGCCGAGCGGACCCGGACCGTGGAACCGGGCGCCGTCCACCGCAGGGCCACGGCGCGCCGGCCCGGTTCCTTCGGTGTCTCCCAGCGGGCGAAGTGCGGCGAGACGCCGTTCGCGCCGGAGTTGAGGCACGCGGCCGAGTCGTCGTCGTCCACCTCGGCGCACAGCCGGCCGCCGTCGACGGATACCGGTCCGTCCGGCAGGAACGCCGGGGTACGGCGTGCGCCGACCGCGTGGGTGAGAACGCGTGCCGGGCCGGCGGAGGGCGCGCGTCGCCCCGAACCGTCGAGCAGCGGTCGTACACGGTCGTCACCGGCGACGAACAGCCGCGCGGCGGCGGCGATGTAGGTCGCGCCGACGGCCTGCTGCTGACGGGCCGTCAGCCTGGTCGCGGTGCCCGGCGAGCAGACCCGGTCCCGGGAGTCCCCGCTCCAGAAGTCGTCGTCCGCCGGCGCCTGGGCCTGCCCCGGCGTCCATTCGCTGTTGAAGAAGTTGTGGTTGGCGCCGACCACGTAGACGGCGCTGTGCAGGGCGGCGCCGCGGCTGACACCGCGTGTGGCGTCCACGTACATCTCGCCCTGGAGGTCGGAGACGTCGCCGTCACAGCCGGGCAGGATCGTCGCCGACGGCACGTCAGGAGTCGGGTTCTGCCCGAAGATGGTGGGGCCGATCAGCACGGTGCCCCGGATGTGCCAGCGCACGGGGCCGCGGTAGCCGTCCTGGTCGGCGGGGGCGCTGTACAGGCTGTCCATGGCGGCCCGGTTCACGCCCTCGCCGCCGCGCGAGTGGCCGACGAGCAGGACGCGCGACAGATCGGCGGGCGCCGTCCGTCGCACGATCGCGGGTGCGGAGGCCGGGTGCGCCACCCAGTCCGCCCAGCGGGCCAAGTGCTGTCGCACCAGGGACGATCGGGCCTGCGCGCCGCCGTCCTCCGCCGCGTAGTCCTGTCCGTTGATGCCGTTGGCGGAGATGGACACGGTCACGTATCCCTGCGAGGCCAGCAGCTTCTGGGCGCTGAGGTAGCCCTTGTGGCTCGGGATAGGTTTCGAGCCCGCGGGGCAGGGCCATTCGCCGCCGACCTCGTCGCCGTGACCGGTGTAGCAGGTGGCGTGGCGGCCGTGCAGGAACAGTGCCAGCGGACGGTGTCCCGTGGCGTTCGTGGGCGCGACCACCACCGCGCGCATCTCCACGGGCGCGGAGAAGCCGGGCAGGCGCACGGCGGCGAGCGCGTAGTCACCGGTGGCCGTCCGGTAGGTGCCCGGCTTCCCCGGGTCGACCGCGTTGGCGGGAAGCCGGGTCACGGGCCGGGCGGTGACGCCGGGCCGCTGCCCGGAGGGCGGGTCCTGCTCGGCGCCCGCCGCGTCCAGACGCCGTCCGCCGGCCCGTGCCTGGAGGTCCGAGGGGTCCCCGAGCGGTGCCGCGCCGAGCGGGAGCCGGAAGGAGCGGCCGTCCGGCGCGCCGACGGGCCGGCCCAGGAGGCGGTCCCCGGCATAGAACGCGACGCCGGAATCGGTGACGGGCACCGGTGCGTCCGAGCGCCAGACCAGTTGTCGCGCCGCTCCCTCGCCGGTGACGCGCCAGCCGGCCGGTGGCCCGCCGTCGGGGTCCGAGGACCCGGGTCCCGCGGATCGCGCGGAACCGGCTGTGATGTCCTCCGCCTGGGTCGCTCCTGGCGATCCTGCGACCGCTGCGAGCAACACCGCAGCGACGACCCCTATTCGCCGGACACGGAACACGTTCTTCTCCTCAAGGTCGGCCTACGCCCCCGTCGCCCCGTTGGTCACGAAGCGCTCTCCCCGTCCCACGAGGACGGAAAGCGAGGCCGATGGGTTGCCTCATGTCACCGGCGTATCTCTGCCTCAACTCCCGCGCACAGTAGTGGAGTCGGAGTGTCGGGCGGGGCGAGGAGGTGCACCGGGGCGGGTGCCGGGGTACCACGGCCGACCTCGGTCACGCGTCCGGGCGGCCGTGCCCGGACGCGTGGCGCGAGGGCGCTCTCAGTCGTCCTCGGGACAGAAGAAGCTCCCGGAAGGCCCCCAGCGCGTCACCGCCGCCGCCTTCGCGGACACCGCCCCGCACGTCAGGCCGGTGATTTTGGTGCCGTCCTCGGTGATCTCCCGGATGTCGACTTCCTTGTCCACCGGATACTTGTGTCCCTTGCCGATGGTCATGATCCCCGACTCTCCGACGTAGTCGGTGACTCCGGTCGACTGGAGGAAGGTGACGACGGCGCTGGGGGTGAACTGCGGGTCGGTGACCGAGATTTCGTTCATCACCTTGAAGAAGACCTTCACCGCGTCGTACCCGGCCGCGGCGTCACTGTCGGAGGAGACCTCGAAGGACTTCCGGAAGTTCCGGACGAAGGGGCCCTGGGCGTCGGGCAGGCTGAACTGGGTGTAGAAGAGGCTGAGCGAGCCGTAGTCCTGCGGCATCAGTTCCGGGTGCAGCACGAGATTGGGAGCGGGGCTCTCGGCGAGAACGGCGACGCGGCCCTGGTGCGTACGGCATTGCTTGTCGCTCTGCAGGTAGTAGAACAGGTCGTGCATCACGCTGGATCGGCCCGCGTAGAGGATGAAGCCGTCCGTCCTGCGGATCAGCGCGCAGATGCCGGCCGCCACGGAGGGCGTCCGGCTGTCGTGGCCCGATTCGCCGTACGGCACCGGGTAGACCGGCCCCGCCGAACCGTAGGCGTCGGTGAACCGCTTCTTGAGATCCGCGCTGAAGTACCGGTCGTGGGGGTCGAAGACCACGACCGCGGCGGGCGCGGTATGGCCCGGACCGACCTTGGTCAGGGCCGCCAGCCGAGGTGAGTGCCGGGCGAACGACGCCATGATGCGCGCGACGCGTGCGTCGGGCGCCGAGAGCTGGAAGTACGACACCGGGGAGTCGCCTTCGACCATGGGCTGGCCCGAGACGCCGGTACCGAGGACCGTGACGCCCCGGGCGTCGAGTTCGATGGCGGCCTGAAGGGACTCGGGACGGCTCTGCGTGAGGCCGATGACTCCGGCGATGTGGTCCCGGTCGACCCGGTCCACGATCATGCGGGCCACGTCCACGTCACTGTGGTTCGTCGTGTTGAGCCCCCCGCGCGATCCGAAGGCGAAGTACTCCCCCGCGTTGGCGACGAGGAGCCTGATCGGCATCTGTGACTTGAGGTTGAGATCGTTGACCTGCTTCTGGGCGAGCAGCGCGCCCCGCAGCATCTGGAAGCCCGTCGGCACGGTACGGCGTGACGTGGAGCCGACGCTCAGCGGGGCGAAGAAGACCAGGGTGCGGTAGGGCTTGGTCCGGTCGACCTCCGCGTTCTGGCGGCCCAGCCGGGCCTCCAGCTCTCGCAACTCGGGTGCGTACAGGCCATGCGCGAGCTCGCAGTGGTCGGAGCCGTCGGTGATCCCGACGCGTTCGCCCGTGCTGACGCGCGGGCACCAGGTGTCGGTGGCGGGGGGTTTGGCGTCGCTGCCGGTGCCGTGGCGCGTCTCGCCGGGCCTCAGCACCTGGGCGAGTCCGGCGGCGACCACCGCCGCCACCGCCACAGCGGCCACGACGGGACGGAGCCAGTCGCCCGCGCGCCGGTCGCGGGAACGCACGGTCCGTTGCACGACCGGCCGTTCGGCCGCCGTCCCGTTGTCGGGCTCGCGTGACAGCGGCACCACCCGCACCGCTTCGACCGGCTGTCCGGAAGCGCCGGCCGCCAGCAGCGACGCCACCGCCTGGGCCGTCGTGCCGTCGTCGCCGTGCCGGGTGCCCTGGAACGGGAGGCCCTGCCGGGGCAGGCCGGCGGCGTACGGCGGGATGTCCGCCGTGGCGGCGCCCAGCACGAGCACGGGGCAGGTCCCGACATCCTCGGAGACGGCGGAGAAGGAGTTCAGGAGCTTGCGGCTCGGGGAATCGTCACCGCCGACCGTCGGCAGCAGCAGGACGAAGGGCCATCGCCGCCGGGGCCTGCGCACACTCCACACCGGCGGGCGCGCCGCCCTGGCCAGGTCGTGGATCAGCGCGGTCAGCAGGACCTGCCGGACCACCGCCTCGTCGCGGGCCGATACGGCGGACATCGCGGCCCGGGCCGGAGCCGCCGGCGCACCCGCGTCGGCCGGTGCCTCCTGACCGGCCCTCTCCTGTGCCCTGGACCGCAGTTGGGCGTCGCGCAGGGACATCGCGGCGTTGAGGAAGCTGCGCCCCGGCTCGTCCAGCATCCCGCCGACCCACCGGAAGCGGGCGCCGCGGTCGATCCGTACGCCGTACGACCACCGCCACAGCCAGGCCAGTGGTGTGGTCACCACCCTCGTGATCGCCGACCACTGCTTGGCTCCGAGTTCGTCGCCGAGGCGCGTGACCTCGGCGGCGAACCCGAACTTCCAGGCGTACTTGTCGTAGATCCGGTCCCGCAGCGCCCGGCGTTCGTCCGTCACGTCCCCCGGGACGATGTCGGCGCGCAGCACCGACAGACAGGCGTCGAACTCGGTGAGCCGCAGAGTGCCGGAGCCGTCCGGCATGGTGGTGCGCAGTTGGCGTGCCACCCGGTCCAACAGCCGTACGTGCGGGCCCTCGTACACCTCCCCGTCCTCCGCGGGGCGGTCGCAGGCGAGCAGTTCCTCGTCGACCAGCGCGTGCGGCGCGAGGCTGGCCAGGTGGCCCGTCTCACCGGTGGTGAGGCGCACCAGGCGGTGGTGGTAGACGTGCACCAGGGCCGAGAGCGCCGGATCCGGTTCGCCCCGCCCGGCGTCGGCCGCCGCGACACCGGCCGCGGTCGTGCCCGCCCGGGTCGTGCCGGTCGCGGGCTCGCGGACGAGCAACAGGGCGGGCAGCCGGTGCCGTGAGCCCCGCCGCCTGGGCGGGATGCCGGTTCGCCGGTCGACGACGTAGCGGTCGATCACACGGACGATGTCGTCGAAACCGCAGGGCAGGACGAGATCTTGTTCGTCCGTCCGATGGGGTTGCGGCACGCGGGCCTCCCGGACGCTGAGAAACAGGAGGCGAGCCTAGGAACGGCCGGGCGAATTCACCGTGCTTTGCCTCTAATAGGCGCTCATTGAGCGATTACGGCCGCTTGCCTTTCGGATCGGGCGCGCCCGAGGGGCTCCAGCGGGGCGCGGTGTGCGGACCGTTCCGTGATCGCGCCCGCCGTACGGCCGTACGCGCGCGGCCGGTCACTTCCACCCGTAGGCGTAGGCGGCCACCCAGGTGATGTCGAGTTCGGCGCTGCTGCCCGGTGCCGCGCCGGGGCCTTCGAGCGCGCTCTCGTTCTGCAGCACCCAGGACAGCGGTGCGGAGGGAACCCCGCGGGTGTCCTCACCGGTCTGTCTGCCGTCGACGAAGAAGCGCACATGTCCCGGTGTCCATTCCGTCGAGACGGTGTGCCACTCGTTCCACGCGGCGTCGCTCGGGAAGTAGCCCTGCTCTCCCCCTCCGCACGGATGGTGGAACGCGGTGAGGCTGCCGGTCCACTCTCCTTCGGGGTGGTCCATCTCGCAGCCACCGCCGTAGTGCAGCCACGCGGACTTGTATCCGGGAGCAACCTTCGTCACCTTGATACGAGCGCTGTACTTGCCGTACGCCATCCGCATCACGGCACGCGGTACGACCGCCGCGGCGTGCACGGGCCCTCCGTCCTCGGGGCGCCACATCCGGATGCGCATCACCCCGTCGCCCCTCTCGCCGGGACCCACGCTCACCGTGTCCTCGGGGTGGTACTCACCGACGACGTCACGGCCCCGGTCGTTGGCGGTGTCCTCCCAACCGGCCGGATAGGCCCACCAGTTGTCGCGGTACGTGCCAGTCAGCCCACCGCAGAAGGCGCCGGACGTGTCGACGCGGTGGTCGCAGTCGCCGAACGAGCCCAGCGGCACCCGGTCGCCGTTGAAGTCCTCCGCGAGGACCTGCCAGAACGGCCCGCAGTCACCGCGGGGCAGGACGGTGCCCGTGTCGTGACAGGCATCCGCCGAGCGGGGTGCCCCGTCGGCACGGGGAACCCAGAACAACGCGCCGGCCAGGAGGACGAGGCCGAGGGGCATGAGCAGAGCGCGCCGGCGTCGGCCGGGCGCCGCGTGTGATCCCATGGCAAGCCTCCCTCGCTCCTCACCGTGCGAGCACCACCGCTCTCCCCGCGCGCGAGGTCCGCGAGAACCGCTCCGGACCCCGACCACGACAGGGAGCACCGCGCGAAGACGCATCCTCGCGTCACGACAGGCGCGACACCACCCCGCGAACGCCACTCGATGCGGATGGTCCGGCTCCGATACCCCGGGGAATCCGGTCCTTTCGACCGGCGACGGGTCCCGGGCGTGCGGCGGGGCCCCCGGGGCCGGCTCGCCCCCCGGGCCCCCCCCCCGAGGCGCAAGGCCGGGGTAGGATAAAAAAAAACACGCCCCCCCGAA
>NZ_JBHWVI010000314.1:0-7587 GCF_042737005.1 Streptomyces sp. NPDC060027 | reverse complement strand
CCCCGGAACATGGTCCGGGGCGCGGCCTCACCGGCGAACAGAGAGGTGTCCGAGCCCGCTCAGAGCTTCAGGAGCCGCTCGGTCATCTCGCGGTAGTCCCGCAGGGCGAGCCGGAGCCGCTCCGTGTCGGAGTCCGCCGCCTTGCCCTCGCCGCCGGACTGCCAGGACGTACGCAGGGCGCGCCGGCGCCGGGTCACGGCCTCCGTGAACCGGCCCGCGAGCTCCTCCAGCACATGGTCGGCCTCCTCCACGGATGCCTGCGGTCCATCGACGAACCCGCCGACCGCGTGCCGCATCCGCAGCGAGAACTTGTCGTGCTCGTCCAACGGCAGCAGCCGCTCGTCGTGCCCGGAACCGCCTTCCGCCCGCGTGTCCGCGCGGCCCTCGGTGTCCGCCGGGCCGCCCTTGGGGAGCGCTCCCCCGGCGTCCCGCCGCTCACCGTCGCGGCGCTCACCGTCGCGGCGCACCGCGTCGGCGCCACGGGGCATGGCGGGCACCGCGGGGCTGCCGGTCTCGCGCGACGGGTCGCCGGCGTCCGCGCGGCCCGTACGGTCGGCACGCGGCTTCGCGCGCTCGTCGGAGGAGACACCCGCGGCCTCGCGGTCCGGCGCACCGGCCCCGGTCGTCCGGGCCGCCACGCCGTCACCGGTCCCCGCCCGGTCGCCCGGGGCGGAGTCGGCGGACGCGGTGTCGACATGGCCCTTCAGGGCCTCGCGGCGCGACACTTCCTCGGCCTCCCCGCGGTTCTCTTTCGCGCGGTCCGCCGTGCCCTCGCCGGCCATCGCCCGGTCGTCCCGGGAGCGCTCGGCGGGTACCGGTGTCACACGGCCTTTCATCGCACCCGGCTCGCGGGAGGGGGTCCGCTCGGGATCCTGGTCTGGCTTCATGGTGCTCACCTTCCTCAACTCCCCTTCGCCTGACGCCTGGTGAAGGACCAGGGCAGGTGGTGGGAGCGGGTGTCGGGGGTGGAGTTCTCGGTGGTCTCGGTGCGCTCGGTGCGCTGGGCGCGCGCGGTGCTCTCCGTCGCCTCCGCGGGCTCGGGGCTCCGGGCGTCCTTGTTCATGCCGAACCGCCTGCTGCGCTCCGGGTGAGCGGGACGCGGCTCGCTCACGTCGTCCGTGCCGCGCGCGCGGTCGGGGGCGTTGTCCTGACGGGTCGGGGTCAGCAGGTCGTCGAAGAGCGCGCGGGCCTCCAGCATCGCCTCGCGCATCTGCTCGGTGTCGGCGGCGCCGTTCTGGCCTCCGCCGGTACGGGCCAGCGCGGCACGGTGCACGCGGCGGTAGCCGTGGACATGGTGTCCGTGGTGCACGGAGAGCGCGGAGACCTGCTCCTCGTAACGGCCCTCGTCGGGGAACCCACGCGCGCCGGCCAGCTCACCGAGCAGCCGGTCGGCCTCGGCCACCGCTTCCTGCGGCGAGTCGACGAAGCGTTCCTGGGCTGCCGTCCAGCCTGCCGCGTACCGTTCGCGGGCCGCGGGTTCGAGCGGCCGCTCGCGCAGCGAACCGTGCAGCTTCACCCGCTCGGTGAGGTCGCGTTCGGCGGCCTTGGTGTCGCCGTCGTGCCGGGCGACGGTTCGGTCGTACTCCGGTCCGAAGCGCCGCCGCAGGGTGCGCCCGCCGGGCGGCCTTCGGTTGAGGAGCAGCAGGGCGGCCGCGACAACGGCAACGGCCGCCACGATCACGATCAGAGCGATGATCACGCCTGTGGACATGGGTGCCTTCCGGGGTTCTCGACCCAACGGGCCGGTTCCTGCACCGGGTTGCCCGGAAGACGCTCCTCAAACGGCCCCCGCACGGCGCGACCGCCGCGACCCGGCACCGGCCGCACGCCGACGGCCCGTCCGTCGCCCACCCGACAGCACCGGCAACGCCCGCCCCTCGTCGACCTGTTCGGGACCACGCCGCAATCCGGTTGCGCGCCGGGGGAGGCGCCTGACGACAATGACCCGCATGACCCGATCGCCTTCCGGCCCGCCCGCTTCCTGGAGCGTGGCCCCCGAACCCTTCGACTCCCCCGTCGCCGCCGCGCTCTGGCGGGCGTACTACACGGAGGTCAGCGACCGGTGGTACCTGCTGCACGAAGGGCGTACGACGGATCCCGGCGAACTGGAGCGGGAGATCGCCGCGCACACCGGCGGCGAGTTCGCGCCGCCGACGGGTGTGCTGCTCGTCGCACGGTACGACGGTGAGCCCGGCGGCACGGCGGGGGTACGGATGGTCGACGCCACCACGGGCGAGCTGCGCCGCGTCTTCGTCCGGGAGGACCTGCGCGGCAAGGGCGGCGCGTCCCTCCTGCTGGCGGCGGCCGAGGAGGCCGCTCGCGGCCTGGGCGCCCGGCGGCTGGTCCTCGACACCCGCGGCGACCTCGTCGAGGCGCGGGCGCTGTACGCGCGGCACGGCTACGAGGAGACCGCGGCGCACAACGACGAGGTCTACGCCGAGCACTGGTTCCGCAAGGACCTGACCGGCTGACGCTCAGCCCATCTCTCCCTGGGGCCGGCCGAGCAGCGTGCGCTCGTGGGGCCGCTCCGCGTCGGAGCCGCACATCTCGTCGTTCAGCTCCGCGACCAGCTGGGTGAGGTCGGTCGGGCGGTCCGGCCCCCACCAGTCGCCGAGGAGCTCGGCGAGGGACTCCTCGCGCGCCCGGGACAGCTTCCCGGCGGCCTCGTGCCCCGCGTCGGTCAGGACCAGGTCCAGGCCCTCGCGGCGGGCGAGCCGGCGTTCCTCGACCTGACGCGTGGCGGCCAGGACGACGTCCAGGGGCACGACATTGCGCTCGGCGAGGAGAGCGGGCTCCGCCCACCCGTACTTCTTGATCCGCAGCACCAGCCAGCTCGCCGCCGGCAGCAGGTCGTAGCCCGCGCGCGCGGTGATCCTCTCGTAGATCTCCCGGCGCCCCTCCCGGGTGCCGAGCACGGACAGCGCCCGGCACACCTCGTCGTACGACGACCGCTCGACCGGGTTGCTGGCGAGCGTCTCCGTGACATCGGGGGCCGTGACGGAGGCGCGCAGCTTGTCCTCGCGCAGGAACCAGGCCAGGACGAAGCCGAGCAGGGCCACCGGGGCGGCGTACAGGAAGACGTCCGTGATCGACGTCGCGTACGCGTGCAGGACGGGCTGCTGCAGATCGGCGGGCAGTTGGCCGATCCCCTTCGGGTCGGCCTTCAGGGAGTCCGTGGTGATGCCGGGGGGCAGTTGCTGCCCGCCCAGCGTCTTCGTCAGGTTGTCGCCGAGGCGGCTCGCGAAGACCGTGCCGAAGATCGCGACGCCGAACGAGGCGCCGATGGACCGGAAGAAGGTCGCGCCGGAGGTGGCGACGCCAAGGTCCTCGTACGACACGGCGTTCTGCACGATCAGGACCAGCACCTGCATGACCAGGCCGAGGCCCAGGCCGAAGACGAAGAAGTACGCGCTCATCTCGCCCGTGCCGCTGTTCTCGTCCAGTTGGTGCAGCAGGAGCAGGCCGAGGGCGGTGATCCCGGTGCCGGCGATCGGGAACACCTTCCAGCGGCCGGTACGGCTGACGATCTGGCCGGAGGCCGTGGACGACAGCAGCAGCCCGAACACCATCGGCAGCATGTGCACGCCGGACATCGTGGGCGACACGCCCTGCACGACCTGGAGGAACGTCGGCAGGTAGGTCATCGCGCCGAACATCGCGAAGCCGACGATGAAGCTGATGATCGCGGAGAGCGTGAACGTGTGGACACGGAACAGCTTGAGCGGCAGCACGGGTTCGGCCGCGCGCCGCTCCACCACGACGAAGGCGACGGCGAGAACCACGCCGAGGACGGCGAGAGCGATGATCTGCGGCGAGTCCCAGTCCCAGGTGGTGCCGCCCAGCGAGGCCACCAGGACCAGGCAGGTGGCGACGGCGGCGATCAGGAACGTACCGAAGTAGTCGATGACGTGCCGGGCCGACTTCTTCGGGATGTGCAGGACCGCCGCGATCACCGCGAGCGCGACGACGCCGACGGGGAGGTTGATGTAGAAGACCCAGCGCCAGCTGAGATGTTCCGTGAACAGTCCGCCGAGCAACGGCCCCAGCACGCTCGTCGCACCGAACACCGCGCCGAACAGCCCCTGGTACTTGCCCCGTTCACGCGGCGGGACGAGATCGCCGACGATCGCCATCGACAGCACCATCAGCCCGCCGCCGCCGAGCCCCTGCAACGCCCGGAAGGCGATCAGCTCGCCCATGTTCTGCGACATGCCGCACAGCGCCGATCCGATCAGGAAGATCACGATCGCCGTCTGGAACAGCTTCTTGCGGCCGTACTGGTCACCGAGCTTGCCCCACAGCGGGGTGGCCGCCGTCGACGCGAGCAGATACGCCGTGACCACCCAGGACAGATGATCCAGGCCTCCGAGATCGCTGACGATGGTCGGCAGGGCGGTGGAGACGATCGTCTGGTCCAGCGCGGCGAGCAGCATGCCGAGCAGCAGCGCGCCGATGGACACGAAGACGCTGCCGTGCACCGTGTCGCGGGCGTCGGTGGCGGCCGCCGTGCGGCGCCGCACCGCGGACTCGCTCACCTCGATCGACTCGTGCAGGCCGGTCGGGCCGCCCGTACCGACGCCGGTCGGCTCGTCCGCGCCTTCCGTCCCCCGGCCGGCCGGCGTGTCCGAACCGTGCGCGTCCCCGGTCATGCGGCCTCCCTGAGCCCCGAGGGTCCCGGTCACCCTCCATCCTGATCGGTGTGTCCGGTTATGGCCTGTCGAGCCGCACCGGAATCCTGCATTCCGGGGGGCTGCTTGAAGGTTGTATGAAGGTCGTCCGGATAATCTCTGGAAATCTCAGGGGGAGGGACCCACTCGTGACTGAACCGACCGGGCATGTCTGCCCCGAGTGCGCCGCACACCGGGCACAGGACGGCACCCCGTCCTGCTCCTGCACCAGCAGGGCGTCCGACGCCCTGCGTGACGCGCGCACGGCGGAGGCCGCGGCGACGGAGGACTTCAACCCGCTGCGCATCCGGCCCTACGTGGAGTTGGGCCCGGAGCATTCCGGGCATCCCGGAGGGGGCCAGTTGCCCGGTGCGAACGCGGGCCGTCCGGACCCGGCGGTCCCGGGCGACCCCGGTCCCGCCGCCTGGACCGCAGGGGCGGACTCCTGGGCCCCGGGGGGCGCCTCCACGCCACTGGACGGCCCTGGAGCGCCTCCGAACGGCACGGCGCCGGTGAACGGCGACGACGCGTGGCCGAACGGGGCCACGCCGGCCGGCGGCATACCGATGCCGCCGACGCACGGAGAGGACGCCGCCTCTTCCACCATGCGGCTGAACGCCGTTCCGGCCGACGCGACCATGCAGCTGAACGCCGTTCCGGCCGACGCGACCATGCGGCTGAAGGCGCTTCCGTCGGAGGCGCGTGCCACCGACGTCCGCCTCTTCCAGGACCGCTCCCTCGATGCCGGATCGGGGGCCTCGGCCTCCGATCGACCGGGGCGCAGCCGGCGAACCGGGGTCATCGCCGTCGCCGGAGTCGTGGTCACGATGGTGGCCGCGGCGGGGTTCGCGAGCGGACTGCTGTCGTACGACACTCCCGCGCGGGACGGGGCACTGCCGAAGGACGTCCGCGCGAGCGCGCCGGAGGTGCTGTCCGACAAGACCTCGGGGTCTCCGTCCGCGAGCACGTCCGCCACGTCTTCGTCGCCGTCGGCTCCGGCCTCCTCCCTGAGCGCGAGCCCGTCGCCGTCGGCGTCCGAGTCGGACACCTCGGCGACACCGTCCCGGTCGGCCACGTCGACCCCCGCGTCCACGTCCCCGAGCGCGAAGGCGACCGCGACCGCGACAGGATCGGCGGCGTCCACGGGCAGTGGTTCGAACGGAGTGGCCGCGCAGACCCTGCGACGCGGCGACAGCGGCCCCGAGGTGACCGAACTCCAGCTGCGGATGACCCAGCTGAGGATGTACATGCGCAGCGCCGACGGCCGGTTCGACCGCCGCCTCGAGGACGCGGTGCGCTGGTACCAGTGGGCGCGGGGCATCTCGGGGGACGAGCCGGGGGTCTACGGCACCGCCACCCGGGCAAGCCTGGAGGCGGAGACGACCGAGCCGTGACCGGCGTCGGGTTCGGGTCCGGTGCCGGTGCGGCGCCGGTCCGGTGCCTGCGGGCCGGTGGGTGGGTCGGGGCCGTGCCGGTACATCCCAGTCCGTCGCCGCTGGATCAGACGTGGGCTACCTGTGCGAACTGCTGCTCGATCCGAACGTAAGCGACGGACATCAGGGATGTACCGGCACGGCCCCTCCCGTGCGCGGACGGGTGCGGGTGCTTCGTGGTGAAGATTCAGCATCTCCGGCGTTTGAGGAGCGGGGGCTGGGGCGGAGCCCCAGGTACGGGGCGGAGACCCAGGTACGGGGCGGAGACCCAGGTACGGGGCGGAGACCCAGGTACGGGGCGGAGACCCAGGTACGGGGCGGAGCCCCAGGTACGGGGCGGAGCCCCAGGTACGGGGCGGAGGGGGCGAGAATCCCCCCGGCCGCCGACGCGAAGACACCTCTCAGCCAATGTGAAGGCGAACTGTTCTCAGCCGATGTGAAGGCGAACTGTCCCGTCCGTGAGGGCCTCGACCCGGACCTCGGTCAGATCACGTACGAGCACATCCGGCCCGTGGAATCCCGCCCGAGGACCGACCCCGACGACCCGCATTCCGGCGGCCCGCCCCGCCTCGATCCCCGCCCCGGAGTCCTCGAAAACAACACAGTCCTCGGGTGCGACGCCCAGCTCGGCCGCGCCCTTCAGGAAGCCCTCGGGGTCGGGCTTGCTGGCACCGACCGACTCGGCGGTGACGCGCACGTCGGGAAGTCCGAGCCCGGCCGCGGCCATCCGCCCGGTCGACAGCGCCACGTCCGCGGAGGTGACGAGCGCGTGCGGCACTCCGGCGAGGGAGGCGAGGAACTCCGGCGCTCCCGGAATCGCGACGACGCCCTCCATGTCGGCGGTCTCCTCGGCCAGCATCCGCGCGTTGTCCGCGTAGTTCTGCTCCATGGGCCGGTCCGGCAGCAGGACCGCCATCGAGGCGTACCCCTGCCTGCCGTGGACGACCTTCATGACCTCGTCCCCGTCCAGCCCGTGCCGGTCGGCCCAGCCGCGCCAGCAGCGCTCGACGACGACGTCCGAGTTGACGAGGGTGCCGTCCATGTCGAGCAGGAAGGCGCGGGCGGTCAGAACGGTGGTGGCCGTCGTCATCGGCATGCTCCAAGGCGCAGATAGGGAGGTCCAACATGCCCCCCGGGAAACAAGGCGGCCCCGCCCGCCGGTCAGGGAGGTGCGGGCGGGAACCACTTTGTTCCTACAACATACAAAACAACCTCCCCCAACGCCACCGCCCCCTACGCATGAAATGGTCGAAACGGTTGAAACGGACAACATCAACACATGGGCGGGACGACGCCCCCGAACCCACGAAGCACCCACCCCCGTCCACACACAGCAGGGGCCGTACATCGCGGGCGGGACGACGACCCCCAAGCCCCCGCGCACCCGCACCCGTCCACGCACGGGAGGGGCCGTGCCGGTACATCCCTATGTCCGTCGCTTACGTGCGGATCGAGCAGCAGTTCGCACAGGTAGCCCACGTCTGATC
>NZ_JBHWVI010000313.1:0-7640 GCF_042737005.1 Streptomyces sp. NPDC060027 | reverse complement strand
GGTGATCCGGCACCGGTGATCCGGCACCGGTGATCCGGCACCGGTGATCCGGCACCGGTGATCCGGCACCGGTGATCCGGCACCGGTGATCCGGCACCGGTGATCCGGCACCGGTGATCCGGCACCGGTGATCCGGCCGGACGGTCCGGGCCCGTGGGGCCCGGTCCGTCCTCAGTCCTCGCCGTACCGCGGATCCACCGTCTCCGGTGTCAGACCCAGCAGTTCCGCGACCTGTTCCACGACGATCTCGTGCACCAGGGCGGCGCGCTCGTCGCGGCCCTTGGTGCGGATCTCGACCGGACGGCGGTAGACGACCACGCGCGCGGGATGTCCCTCGCGCGCCGCGACGGTGCCGCCCAGGGGCACCGCCTCGTCGCTCCACCCCTCGCCCGAGCCCTCCAGGCGGGGGACCTCGAGGACCATGAAGTCGATGTCCGCGAGCTGTGGCCAGCGTCGCTCCAGCCGCTCCACGGAGTCCTGCACCAGATCCGCGAACACTTCGGATCGGCTCGCCGCGAGCGGCACCTGGGGCGGCGCCACGGGGCCGCGCATGCCCCTGCCATGGCGGTCACGACGGCGGGGACCGGCTGCTGCGGCGCGGGGCGGTACGGGGTTGTCCATCACTGACGAAGAGTAGTCCCCGCCCGGCCCGGCCGCCCGGCCCCACGCGGCCGTCCCGGAGGGGCGGGGGACCGAAGGCCCCCGGTCCCGAATGCGTTCCGGATGTCGCCCGATGACCATTCCAGCCAAGCTTGGGCTCGATTCCGCATCCTTCCAAGACCGTCTTTGACATGGCAATTGACATGGTTCGCACCAAGTAGTGACCGGATCCAGGTCTGTTCGGCACTCCGACCCGTGATCTCGCCCCAGGTCAGGGCCTGATGGCCGGACAGCGGTGTGGGGCGTCTCACAACACGACACGGTGGGGTGACCTGGGGGAGAGTCGTCGCGGCCCGCTCAAGAGTGCGGTACCGTCCAACATCGTGAGCCCTGTACGTCGCTGTTCGCGCACCGCTTGCGGCCGTCCCGCCGTCGCGACGCTGACGTACGTCTACGCCGACTCGACCGCGGTCCTCGGCCCGCTCGCCACCTACGCCGAACCCCACTGCTACGACCTGTGCGCCGAGCACTCCGAGCGCCTCACCGCGCCGCGCGGCTGGGAGGTCGTCCGGCTCGCCGACACCTCAGGTCCCTCGCGCCCCAGCGGCGACGATCTAGAGGCGCTGGCGAACGCGGTGCGCGAGGCGGCCCGTCCGCAGCGGCGAGCGGCGGAGGCCGGCGGCGCCCGCTCGGCGGACCCGATGGAGGTCGCGCGCCGCGGTCACCTGCGGATCCTGCGCTCGCCCGACAACTGAGCACCGCCCCACGCGCGACCGCACCCCGTTCTCTTCTGTCCGTGGTCGGCCGGCGGACCCCCGCTGCTCGCGCTGGTCGTGCCCCTCGTCCTCGTCGGCCTGGTCGACGGCAGGCGCGGACTGCGCGAGACCTGGGTGCCCGCCCTGGCGTGCGGAGTGGCCTTCGCCGCCGCCCAGTTCGCCGCCTCGAACTACGTATCCGCGCAACTCGCCGCCATCGGCGCCTCCTTGGCCGGTGCCGCGGCCCTGGTCGCCGTACCCCGCGCGCGCGTGCCCGCCACCGAGTCCGCCCGCGAGTCGGGGCCGTCCCCCGAACTCCTCGCCGCCGCCAACAGTTCGGGCGGCGTCCTCGGCAAGATGATCGCGCCGCAGAACCTGACCTTCGCCCGCGCGGCAGTCGGGCTCGCGGGCCGCGAGGGAGATCTGCTGCGCAAGGTGCTGCCCTGGAGCCTCGGGCCGCTGCTCGTCATGTGCCTCATCGTGGTGGGCCAGAGCTCACCGGTCGCCTCCTGGACGCTGCCCTGAGAAGACTCGGCCCCCCCTTGAGACGGGCGGGTTTCCCCCGGATGACGGGGACTGTCCGCAGGTCACGGATGCGCTCCACTCGGGCTCGCCACGGCTCGCCGTCATCCCGGACGGGTAGTTTGGGGTGACCGAAGTGGACTTCTGGAGGGTTGGCCGTGACTGCTGATCTGTCGCAGCTCGTGAAGGCGTACGACGTACGCGGGGTGGTCCCGGACCAGTGGGACGAGCCGCTGGCCGAGCTGTTCGGCGCCGCCTTCGTCCAGGTGACCGGAGCGGACGCCATCGTGATCGGGCACGACATGCGGCCGTCGTCGCCCGGACTGTCCCGCGCCTTCGCGCGCGGTGCGGCGGCGCGCGGGGTCGACGTGACCGAGATCGGCCTGTGCTCCACGGACCAGCTGTACTACGCGTCAGGCGCGTTCGGCCTGCCGGGCGCCATGTTCACCGCCTCGCACAACCCGGCCCAGTACAACGGCATCAAGATGTGCCGGGCCGGCGCGGCCCCCGTCGGCCAGGACACCGGCCTCGCGGAGATCCGCCGACTCGCCGAGTCCTGGCTCGACTCCGGCGCCCCGGCCTCGGACGCGACGCCCGGAACGATCACGCGGCGGGACACGTTGGAGGACTACGCGGCGTACCTCCGCGCCCTCGTCGACCTGACCTCGATCCGCCCCCTCAAGGTCGTCGTCGACGCGGGCAACGGCATGGGCGGACACACCGTCCCGACCGTGTTCTCCGGCCTGCCGCTCGAACTCGTCCCGATGTACTTCGAGCTGGACGGCACCTTCCCGAACCACGAGGCCAACCCGCTCGACCCGGCGAACATCGTGGACCTCCAGAAGCGCGTCCGCGAAGAGGGCGCCGACCTCGGCATCGCCTTCGACGGCGACGCCGACCGCTGCTTCGTCGTCGACGAGCGGGGCGAGCCGGTCTCCCCGTCCGCGATCACGGCGCTGGTCGCCGCACGCGAACTGGCCAAGCACGGCGGCGGCACGGTCATCCACAACCTCATCACCTCCTGGTCGGTCCCCGAGGTCGTCCGCGAGCACGGCGGCACCCCGGTCCGCACCCGTGTCGGCCACTCCTTCATCAAGGCCGAGATGGCGAGCTCCGGCGCGATCTTCGGCGGCGAGCACTCCGCCCACTACTACTTCCGCGACTTCTGGAACGCCGACACCGGCATGCTGGCCGCCCTCCACGTCCTCGCCGCCCTCGGCGGTCAGGACGGCCCGCTCTCCGGGCTCGTCGCGGAGTACGACCGCTACGTCGGCTCCGGCGAGATCAACTCCACCGTCGACGACCAGGCGGCCCGTCTCGCCGCCGTCAGGGCCGCCTACGAGGGCCGCGAGGGCGTCACCATCGACGAACTCGACGGTCTGACGGTGACCGCCGAGGACGCGTGGTTCAACGTCCGCCCCTCCAACACCGAGCCCCTGCTCCGCCTCAACGCGGAGGCCCGCGACGAGGCGACGATGACTAAGGTGCGGGACGAGGTGCTGGAGATCATCCGAGGCTGAGGGTTCCTCGCCTGCCCGTCGGCGGCCGACTGCCGACGGCCCGGCGAGGACGGACACGGGGCGCGGGGCGCGGAGCACCCGCGCACCCGCCCGCACGCCTCCACCAGACGGTGCCGCACCCCGGCATCCGGCTTCCCGCAGCGGTACCCTGACCAGGCCGCATCCACCGTTTCGGAAGGACACCCCATGCCGCTCGAAGCCGGCCTCCTGGAGATCCTCGCCTGCCCGGCCTGCCATGCCCCGCTCAAGGAGCAGGAGACCGAGCTGATCTGCACGGGAGCGGACTGCGGCCTCGCCTACCCGGTCCGCGACGGCATCCCCGTACTCCTGGTCGACGAGGCCCGCCGCCCCGCGTAAGCGACACGGCAGCCCCGCCGCCAACGGCGCCGCGACCGCCGCGCACGAGGCGACAGCGGCGCCGCCCCGCCCGCGGGCAGGCCGACGGCGCGGCAAGCACGACGACACCCGACGACAGGCGACAGCGCCGCCGCCCGCACGGACAACGGCGACGCGGCCGCACCGATCGGCGACCGGCGCACACCCGGCCGGCACCCGGTCCGACCCAGCGCCGCTCGGCAGCTCGCGCGAGCGACCCCGTGCAAGCGACCCCGGCGGCTCACGCGCAAGCGCCGCCCCGGCGACCGGAGGCTCCCGACCCCATGCTCGACGAATCGCTCCTCGACGATCCCGACGCGCTCACCCGGGCCGACCGGCGGGCGCTGCTCCGCGGCGCGGCCGAGGCCGGCGCCCGGGTGCGCACCGCGGTCCGGCACGCCACCGAGGCCGGCGTCTCCGAGCTGAAGCCGGACGGCCGCCCGCGCGCCGTCCTGATCGCCGGCCCCGGCATGGCCGCCACCGGCGTCGCCGAACTGCTCGGCACCCTCGCCGGAGCGAGCTGCCCTCTCACCCGGCTCACCCCCACGGGAGTCGCTCCCGCCGGGGGCGCCCTGCGCTGGGAACTGCCCGGCTGGGCGGGCCCCGTCGACCTCCTGCTGATCGCCACCCCCGACGGCAGCGAACCCGGCCTGGAACTGCTCATCGAGCAGGCCTACCGGCGCGGCAGCACCGTCGCCGCCGTGGCCCCCGGCGGCTCCCCCCTCGCCGAGTGGGTGGAAGGCAGCCACGGCCTCTTCGTACCGATGGCGACCGCCCCGTACGAGCAGGACGAGCCCCTCGCGGCCTCGGCCCCCGGCGTGCTCTGGGCCCTGCTCACCCCACTGCTCGCCCTCCTCGACCGCACCGGCCTCGTCTCGGCCCCGCCGGAGGCCCTGCAGAAGGTCGCCGACCGCCTCGACCGCGTCGCCGAGCGCTGCGGCCCCGCCGTCGCGGCGTACAGCAACCCGGCCAAGACCCTCGCCGTCGAACTGGCCGAGGCGCTCCCGGTGATCTGGACGGAGGGCACCTCGGCGGGCCCGGCGGGCCGCCGCTTCACCGCCGCGCTCGCCGAACTCGCCGGCCGCCCCGCGCTCACCGCCGAACTCCCCGAGGCGCTCGCCTCGCACAGCGTGCTGCTCGCCGGCGCGCTCGCCGCCGGCGCGGACCCCGACGACTTCTTCCGCGACCGCGTCGAGGAGGCCCAGGCGCTGCACGCGCGCGTGGTGCTCCTCCGCGACCGTCCGATCGGCGGGATCAGCGCCGCACCCGCCGCCCGCGAACTCGCCCTCGGCCACGACACCGCGATCAGCGAGCTCGAACCCGAGGAGGGCGGCGAACTGGAGACCCTCGCGGAACTGATCGCCATCACGGATTTCGCCGCCGTTTACCTGGCGCTCGCCTCGGGGGCCTGATCTTGGGCGGGACCCCGCGACCGACGCCCGTCGCCGCCGGATCCCGCGACCGGCGCCCTGACGCCACGCCTCCCGATCAGCGCCCGCACGGAGCGGGCCGAGCAGCGCACGTATGGAGAAGAAGACAGCCATGGACCGCCTCGACAACACCGTCCGCCCCTACGCCTGGGGTTCGACCACCGCCATCCCGCGGCTGCTCGGCCTGGAGCCGACCGGCGAGCCGCAGGCGGAGATGTGGATGGGCGCCCACCCGGGCGCACCCTCGCGCACCGAGCGCGGTCCGCTCAACGAGGTCGTCGCCGAGGACCCGGGGAAGGAACTCGGCCGCGCCGCCGTCGCCAGGTTCGGCCCCCGCCTGCCGTTCCTCCTGAAGATCCTCGCCGCCGGCGCCCCCCTCTCCCTCCAGGTGCACCCCGACCTCGAACAGGCACGGGAGGGCTACGAGGACGAGGAGCGCCGCGGAGTCCCGATCGACGCCCCGCACCGCAACTACAAGGACGCCAACCACAAGCCCGAACTGATCTGCGCTCTCACCGAGTTCGACGGCCTGTGCGGCTTCCGCGCCCCCGAGGATGCCGCCGGACTCCTCGCGGCCCTCGACGTCGACTCCCTCAAGCCGTACGTCGACCTGCTGCGCGCCCACCCGGAGGAGGCGGCGCTCCGCGAGGTCCTGACGGCGGTACTGAGCGCCGACCCCGACGACATGGCCCGTACGGTCACCGAGACCACGGCCGCCTGCGCCCGCCTCGGCGGCGAGTACGCCCCGTACGCCGACCTCGCCCACCACTACCCGGGCGACCCCGGCGTCATCGCCGCGATGCTCCTCAACTACGTCCAGCTGCAGCCCGGCGAGGCCCTGTTCCTCGGTGCGGGCATCCCGCACGCGTACCTGAACGGCCTCGGCGTCGAGATCATGGCCAACAGCGACAACGTCCTGCGCTGTGGTCTGACCCCCAAGCACGTCGACGTCCCCGAACTCCTGCGCGTGGTCCGCTTCGAGGCGGGCGACCCCGGCGTCCTGCGCCCCGAGGCGTCCCCCGACGGCGAGGAGGTCTACGCGACCCCCATCGACGAGTTCCGCCTCTCCCGGTATGTCGTCGCCGAGGGCGCCGACCCGCACGACCTCACCCGCGAGACCCCGCAGATCCTGCTCTGCACCTCGGGTTCCGTGCGCGCCGACAGCATCGACCTGACCCCCGGCGGATCGGTCTTCGTACCGGCCGGAGAAAAGGCCGAAGTGTCCGGGTCCGGCACGATCTTCCGTGCGACAGTGGTGGCCTGACGGGGCGACTGTGCTGGCCTGAGGCACCGCCGACCGACCGGGCTGCAAGAATGGCGCACCGCAAAGGGCGGGCAAAGCCCGGACCCGGGGTACCAGGGTACGAACGTGGTCCGGACGGCGTACGAAGGGACAGCAGGAGCAGATGAGCGCTTCAGGCGGCACCAAGGCGATCGTGGCGGCACTCGGTGCCAACCTCGCGATCGCGGCAGCGAAGTTCGTGGCGTTCGCGTTCAGCGGCTCCTCCTCGATGCTCGCCGAGGGCGTTCACTCGCTCGCAGACTCCGGCAACCAGGCGCTGCTCCTGGTCGGCGGAAAGAAGGCGCAGCGCGAGGCGACCCCGCAGCACCCGTTCGGCTACGGCCGCGAGCGCTACATCTACGCCTTCCTCGTCTCGATCGTCCTGTTCTCCGTCGGCGGCATGTTCGCCGTCTACGAGGGCTACGAGAAGATCAAGCACCCGCACGAGATCGAGCACTGGTACTGGCCGGTGGGCGTGCTGGTGTTCGCGATCATCGCCGAGAGCTTCTCCTTCCGTACGGCCATCAAGGAGTCCAACGAGCTGCGCGGATCGCACTCCTGGTCCCAGTTCATCCGCCGCTCCAAGGCCCCCGAGCTGCCCGTCGTCCTCCTGGAGGACTTCGGCGCCCTCATCGGTCTGGTCCTCGCGCTCGGTGGCGTCGGCATCGCCCTGCTCACCGGCGACGGCGTCTGGGACGGCATCGGCACGGTCTGCATCGGTGTCCTGCTCATCCTGATCGCGCTGGTCCTCGCCGCCGAGACCAAGTCCCTCCTGCTGGGCGAGTCGGCGGGCCCGGAGGACACCGAGAAGATCGAGGCGGCGATGGTCGACGGCGCCACCGTCACCGGCATCATCCACATGCGCACGCTCCACCTCGGTCCGGAGGAGCTCCTGGTCGCGGCGAAGATCGCCGTCAAGCACGACGACACGGCCGCCCAGGTGGCCTCCGCGATCGACGCCGCCGAGTCCCGCATCCGCACCGCCGTCCCGATCGCCCGGGTCATCTACCTGGAGCCGGACATCTACAGCGAGACGGAGGCGGCCAAGGGCCCGGACCGCGAGGCGACTCCCGGCGGACCGTCGCAGCCGCCGGCCGATCACTGACACCACCCGCCCGTACGCGGTGGGGGCCCGCCTGTGATATCTGGCGGGCCC
>NZ_JBHWVI010000312.1:0-7668 GCF_042737005.1 Streptomyces sp. NPDC060027 | reverse complement strand
CTCACAACGGCGCTTTGTCATCTTCCTTGCAGAGGACCTTACGCACTGCATCGCCTGCATGGGCTGACAGACGACCTCATTGTGTTAGCCGTTGTAATAGCGGCTAACACAATGAGGTGGCTCGGTCCTGACGGCCGTGTCCAGGGCGGTAGTTGAGCGTTCGGTTCGGTGTGGGGAAGTCGCCGTGGATCGTGTCGGATGAGCTGTGGGACCGCTTGGAGCCACTGTTGCCGCGGCGCGAGCGACGCTTTCGGCACCCGGGCCGCAAGCCGCTGCCGGACCGGCAGGTGCTGTGCGGAATCCTGTACGTGCTCCACACCGGGATCCAGTAGGAGTACCTGCCGCAAGACCTCGGCTTCGGCTCGGGCATGACGTGCTGGCGCCGCTTACGGGACTGGAACCAGGCCGGCGTCTGGCAGCGGCTGCACGAGGTCCTGCTGGCCGAACTGAACGCGGCCTCGCGGCTGGACTGGTCCCGCTGCGTGGTCGACTCCTCCCACGTCAGGGCGCTAAAAGGGGGAACGGTTCGCCGGCCTCGGCAACGCCGCCCTGCCACAACTCGTACTGGCTCAGTTCATGGAATCGGGCGCGATGGAACGCCAGCTGCGCCACCTGCGCAGGCATCACCGCCGCCGCCGGGACGCCATGATCAAAGCCGTCAGTACTCACCTGCCGAGCGCGATCGTGCACGGTGCCGCGGCCGGCCTGCATCTGACAATCACCTTTGAGGCCGAGTTCGCCGACACGGACGTCGCAGCCGCGGCACTCGCGCGCGACGTAAAAGTGCACCCCCTGTCCTGGCACAGCCAGCGACCCTGTCAACCGGGACTGGTCTTGGGCTACGCCGCGAGCACACCCACCGACATCAGCGAAGGAGTGGCAATACTCGGCGAAGTACTGCGACATCTGCCCTGACAGTCTGATCAACGGTGCTCCCGTAACCACTGACAAAGACACCCTTCATTGATATAGGAGCTACTTGTCACTTCGCCGTGGCTTCGGGAGCACGAGACTGACATCGCCGGGCCGCCGCCGCGTAACCCCTCTCCTGGCACACCCGCCAGACATACGCTCCTGGGCTCTGGGCGGGAAGCGTGACGGCTTCCGCGGCCGAGCCTGGGCCACCGGTCACGCCGACGCCGGGTCGACTGGTCCTGCGGGCTGCGCGGGCCGGGCGCCGTCGCCGCCCGGGTGGCCAGGTCCAGGTCGAGGCGGCTGTTCATGTCCAGCTCGAACCGGCCGTACAGATTCTTATCTGGACACCTTCGAGTGACGCCTGAACCGGCGCCGTGGTGATCGAGGTGCGGGGTTCGTTGGGCCACCTGAGTGCAGGGTCGGGGAGGCCGGCCCAGCGGCTGGGCCTGACGGTGGTGGTCGGCGGCCCTGAGGCGCCGGGCAGTTTACTCGCGCCGGCGACAGTGAACCGGATCCTGGCGGCCATCTCCAGCTTCTACGACTGGGCGGTGGTCGCCGAGGAATACGACGGCGACTCCCCGATGCAGAAGCGCCTTGACCCGGCACTCGCCCGGTGCCGGCCGGGCATCAGCCGTTCATGGGCCACGCGAGCCGTCAGCAGCCGATGCGCCGCACGGTGACGGTCAAGCAGCCGCGGCGACTGCCGCGTCCGGTGGACGAGGCGGTGCTGGAGCAGTTCATCGGCAGTCTGAAGCGGCTGCGGGATCTGGCGATGTTCCTGCTGATGCTGGACGGCGGGCTGCGGCCGGGCGAGGTGCTGTCGGTGCACCTGGACGACATCTCCTACGGCCGCCGCCGGGCGACAGTCCGCAAGCGCGACGACCACCCACGCGGGGTCCGCGGCAAGTCCCGCACCGAACGGGTCGTGGACCTGCACGAGCCGCGCACCCTGGACGCGGTCAGCCGCTACGTGATGCACGAGCGCCCCCTCGACAGGACCAGTCCCTTCGTGTTCCTGGTCGGCGACAAGGGCACCCGCCGTCTGGAGCCGCTGGGCTACGACGCGGTGTACGGCTGTTCGCGCGGCGGCTGGACAAGCTCGGTCTGCGCACGCCGGAGACCACGCCGCACGCGCTGCGGCACACTCACGCCACCGCGATGTGGGAGGGCGGCATGCGGGAACTGTCCCTGCAAGAAAAGATTGGGACACGCATCGCCGGAATCGACGAAGGTTTACACCCGGGTCTCCGAGGAGGCTGTGCTGGCCGAGTACACCCGCGCGCTGGAGGGCAACCGGTGATTGCGCTCGCTCGGGCGCCCGCCCCGGAACCGGACCGCCGCCGGTGCCACGCAACGAGGGAGGAGTACTTCGCCTGGGTTCGCACGACGTTCGCCGATGCTCCGGCGTCGATCAAGTCCCGCCGCTACTTCTACAACCGCTTCCTCAAGCACTAGCCGAACTTGGAGGACTGGTTCGCCGAACCCCTGCTGGTCCGCCTGAACCTGCACGGACGTGATCCGCATGAGCCCGGCAAACGCATCAGGCCGTCCCACGAGGCAGGCCCCTACCTCGCCTATCTCTCGCTGGTGCACGGTCTCCGGCTTGACGCTGACTCCGTCCTCAGCCGCAACTTCGACAGCCTGTTCGTCCCCAAGGTCGCCGCCGGCTCGGGCTGGACCTGCTCGATTCACTCTCGGCCCGCATGCTCCAACTCGGCTATGCGCCTGTCAGCGGCCGGTCCGTCCTCACCTGGACCTTCACGCGCCTTCTGCTGATGCGCTGCGATCCCGATCTGCGCGCGATCCGGCCTGGCACCTCGCCGCGCTCGCCGAAGAGATCAAACGCTACTGCGCCCGGCCGGAGGCCGGGTTCGTGCCAGCCATGTCTCCAACGCACGCCGCCGCATGCCCATGGACCAGCTCGCCGAGATCTACCAGAAGGCGTGTCTGACCAGGCTGCAGGGCGTCCATGTGCTGCTGTTCAACATCGGACAGGTCCCCGAACCTCCGTTCCACGGCCTGAAGACCGGCGAACTCTGGCGAACGAACTCACCCCTCCCGAGACACCACGGGCGCTCGCCGCTCCGGTTACGCGCTGGTTGTCGGGACGGTTGCAGACCAGCGACCGTGCGGAGTCCGTCCGCCACTCACGCGACGCCTTCCGCTACTTCCTGCGCTGGCTCGCCCAGGCCCACCCCGACATGGATGCGATGACCCAGCTGGAGCGTCGGCACGTCTAGGGCTTCATGGCCCACCTGCACGAGCACATCAACGCCCGCACCGGGCGGCCGTTGACAGCACGGTCTCGCTATACCTACCTCAGCCCGTTGCTTCGGTTCTTCCGCGAGACCAGCCAGTGGGGCTGGAGCGATGTCCCGGGCCGACCACTGCTTGGCCGCTCGGTAATGCCTAAACTCCCCTCCGGCCTGCCGCGGTTCATCCCCCGGGCCGAGTTGGACCGCCTCATGGAAGCGGTCGAGGAACTCGAAGACCCGCACCAACGAGCCGCTCTGCTTCTGCTGCGCTGGAGCGGCGCCCGGCGTGGGGAGATCGCACGGCTGACCCTGGACTGCCTGGACGCCTACCCCGACGGCTATCCGCGGCTGCGGATCCCAGTCGGCAAGACCTACACCGAGCGCATGGTCCCCCTGCACCCCCAAGCGGCGGACGCCCTGCGTGAGTTGATCGCCGCGGCCAAGGCCGCGAACGCCGCAGCCCGTCATGACGCATAGGCTCAGCGGTCGGTTCCGCTACGTGTTCATGCGGCGGGGCAAGCCCATGGGCCGTCACTTCCTCTACACGGACGCCCTGGAGATCGCTTGCCGCAGGGCCGGGCCCGTCGACGGCGACGGCAATCCCACCGTGACCGCCCACCGGTTTCGCCACACGGTCGGCACCCAACTCGCCGAAGGCGGCGCCCAGATCCAGACGATCATGGCGATCCTCGGGCACCGCAACGCGCAGATGTCGGCAACGTACTCCCACATCAGCGACCCCGTCCTGAAGGAGCAGTACGAGAAGGTCATCGCCGCCGGCGGACGGATCGCAGGCCCGACTGCGGAGGAACTGCTGACCAGCCGGATCGGCGAGGACACACTGAACTGGCTCAAGACCAACTTCTTCAAGACCGAACTCGAACTCGGCCACTGCCTGCGGGCACCCGCTGAAGGCCCCTGCGAGTGCGACCTCTACCTCCGTTGCTCGAAGTTCCTCACCACGAGCGAGTACACCCCGCGTCTGCAATCCCGGCTCGCCCGTGAACAGCAGCTCGCCCAGGATGCCGTCGAACGCGTGCGGCCCCGCGAGGTCGAACGGCACAACGCCATCGCCGACCGACTCCGCGGCCTCCTCGCAGATCTCGAGCGAGACCTGCCACGACCAGGAGACTGGGTAATGATGACGAATTCCGGCCTGCAGAACGACCGAAATGCAGCTCGCGAGGCCGGACTTCAAGGTGATGCGCTACCAGCGTGGAAGGGATCATTGCCGGCGCCTTAGCCGTAGTTGGCACCTTGCTGGGCTCCGTCATAGCGCACCACTACCAAGAGAAGTCCGCCCGCCGGGCCGAGACCCGCGCCCACTCTCATCTGCAACAAGAGCGCCTGTTTGACAACTGTGCTGCCTTTATTGCCCTCGCCGAAGACTACCGCCGCGCGCAGTACGACCGATGGTCAAGCTGGGACGCGGCCCCTCTGAGTGAACAAGCTGCGGCCGCACGAGCCGAGTCCTACCGTCTCTACGTGGAGACACGCAGCAGCGCCTCTCGCCTCAAGCTCATAAGCAGCCAGACAGACATGCAACAGCTCGCCGATCAAGCCAACACGGTGCTGGAGCTCACCAGCGCGATCATCCGGACTGACGACAAGGCAGACATGCTCCAGCGCGGCAGCGAAGCTCAAGCAGCCTGCGACGCTTTCGTCACCAGAGCCAACGCCGTACTACACGGATAACCCCCTCCCAAAGTGTCCAGATAAAGATTCACATGGGTCCAGAACAGCGGCGACAGCGCCCTGCGGTCCGCTTGGGTGAGCTCGTCCGCCCACTTCGGATCGGCCAGGACCCGCGCCCATGGTTGAAGGTCACGTCTGGTTCTCTGCGGCTGTGACGGTGCGGTCGGCGATGTCGCGGAATGCGGGAAGGCCGAGGTTCACGGTGGCGGCGCGACCGTCGGTGGGAGTCCGGTACTCCTCGCTGGGACGGGCGGTGCGGCGGCGGGCGATGGACGACGGGTGACCGTTGATGACCTCCTCGGGATAGACCGCCTTCTATCCCATGGTGGTGTTGATATCCCGGTGGCCGACCACGAGTTGGGCGATGTGGGGCAGCATCCCGTTCATGATCGCATCCGTGATGAACAGCCTCCGGAAGTGTGTGGGCTGAATGTCAGCGGCCGGTTGCCGACGTCGGTGGGCCCGGTGCGGGAGAGCGCCTCGGTGAGCATCTTCCTGGTCCCCAGAGAACAGGATGGACCGGTTCTCCACTCCAGCGTGACGTTGAAACAGCAGCGGCATCGGCGGGTTCCAGACCCGTTCGTGGCTGTCGTAGGACACCACGAACGGGACTGCGCCGGTGGCACCACGGATGCGGCTGATGATCGTGCTGAGCACGTCGGCGAGCTCGGGGCTGATGACGAGCAGTCGCTCGGCATCGGTCTCGGACGGGGGCGATGTGCAGGAGCGGGATGAGCCCGCCGGTGCCTGGCAGTCGGTATTGGACAAGGCCCAGATGGGAGAGGTCGGTGAGCTCCTGAACGCGCAGGGCACCTGCTACCGCGCCGCCGCTTCCCCGGTCCCGGGCAACGAGGCCGGCTGAAGTCCTCCACCCGCTCGGAAGTAACGTGCTCAGGGTGTAGGTGGGCAGAGGGGTTTGCCACGTCGCGGAGCGGTTGATTGCACCAACTTTCAGCAGCTCCCGCCTCACAACTCCGCCCGACAGCAACAAGGCCCGGCCTCAACCCCATGGAAGACGTCAACCGCAGAACGCGCCCTCTAGGCTGCGACTCATAAACCGTAAAACACCATCCGCACGTTGTTGGGTATGTTTTGCTCATTCTTGCTGTGCCGATGAGGTGGAGGGTGATGAGTGGAGGCATCGACTCGCACCTTCGAGCCGTTCCCCCACCAGGGTCGAACAGGCCGGAAGAAGTCGCCCCCTTCGGATGTGATCGTCATGTACGTCGCCACCTCAGAGGAAATGCCCACGCAAGCAGCAACTCGATTCGCTGACAAGGCGGGCGCGCCGAACATGGTGGCGCTGACGTCCCCTCGCCAGCACCCGTCCAGCAGCGGAACCTGGCTTCTGGCTCATCATCCCAGTGCGGCCGGCACCGCACGGCGGATCGCCACTGCTGTCCTCAATGAGTGGCACATCGATGGTCTGGCTGCGGATTCAACGGTGCTGATCGTTTCAGAACTGGTCACCAATGCTGTGGAACATGCGCAACCGCCGATTGCCCTGCATCTCCACCATGAGCGCGTCGGCCAACGCTTTTGGATCGGGCTCACCGACGGCGGACCGGCAGCCAATGAGGGCGCATGGACCGCCAGCTGCGCCGAGGATGAGCACGGGCGGGGCCTGGGCATCGTCGAAACACTCGCGGAATCGTACGGCGTACACACCCACAGCGGCGGCGCCATCCGCTGGGCACGTCTCAGTTCCGTGGTCTGAAGGTTCGCCCCTTCGATGCAGACCGGAGGCGTACTCGGTCTGCAAGACCCCGAGACAGCGAATAGCTGCCCCGCCGTGTGTTCCTCACTGTGTGGGCAGAGCCTTGTCGGAATAGAGCAGTGAGCTCTTTCAGTGCGGCCACTGATCGGGTGACTCCGAGGGGATGCGCAACGCACGAGGCTCCCGTGCCGTTGAGAGAGGTGTTCGACGGCTCAACTCATTGGCGCAGGAGCCTCGTTGGTTGCCTATCCTGCCGCACTCGACCTTCCTCACGCCCTGGTCGAGTGGGTCACCATGCTCATCGTCACCCGCGAGGGTGACCGTCGCTGCAAGCTCCCGCCGCACCAGCGTGCCCTCGTCGGCCTGGTGTACCTGCGCCGACACGACACCCTCGCGCAGCTCGCCGCCGGCTTCCGGCACCGCCCACGCCTACACCGCGGCCGTCGTCGACCTGCTCGCCGGCCACGCACCCAGCCTGCTGCGTGCCCTGCGTGAAGCCGACCTCCAGTACGTCCTGCTGGATGGAACCCCGGCCGAGTGCGACCGGGCCGGCGACGGCCGGACCGACTACTCCCACAAGCACCGCAGGCACCGCAGGCACCGCGTGAACGTGCAGGTGGTGACCGACCCGACGGGGAGCCTGCTGCGGGTCTCGCCCGCGCCGCCCGGCCGTACGCACGACCTGACTGCGGCCCGCACCCACCGGATCATCCGGATCTGCGAACGCCAGGGCGTCCCGATCCTCGACGACCGCGCCTACGCGGGAGCCGGCCCGTGAGTGGCGACACCCCTCAGACGCCCACCGGGCTGCGACCTCACACCAACCCAGCGAACAGTCAACCGCACGCTCTCGGCGGCGCGAGCGCCGATGGAGCGCGGCGTCGCAGGGCTCAAGTCGTGGCGGATCTCCCGTCAAAGCAGCCCGAATCGAATATCGTCAATCACCGCAGCCGTCCCTCACCCTGGAGCGGCAACACTGAAAACAGCTCAGTGAGCGTTTTCAGCGTGGCCACTGATCGGGTGACGGCGGTGGCATGAGGTGGATGCCCGCAACACACAGGGCTCCCGTGCCGTTGAGGGAGGTGT
>NZ_JBHWVI010000311.1:0-7711 GCF_042737005.1 Streptomyces sp. NPDC060027 | reverse complement strand
GATCAGCGGGGCAGGGCTGTCCGCGATGTCCCGGACCGCGGCAAGCCACCCGCTGTGCAGCACCGACGACATCAGCGAACAACTGGAGGAACTTCAGCTCACGCTGGGCGAGGGGCCCTGCGTGGACGCCTTCACGCACGGCTCGACCGTCCTGACGCCCGATCTGCTGGCCGGTGAACTACAGGACCGCTGGACCGTGTTCGCCGACGCGGCCCTGGAAGCCGGAGCGCGCGCCGTCTTCGCCCTCCCCCTGCAGATAGGGGCGATCAGCCCGGGAGTTCTCGATCTGTACGCCGACGTTCCGACCGTGCTGGACGCCGAGGAACTGGCCGATGCCATGGCCTTCGCCGATCTCGCGACGGTGCTCCTGCTCGATGCGCGGATCGACGAGACGGGCGCACCGGCCGGTGGAGCACTGGCAGATCGAGGCTTCGAGGACCTGGGCGCATACCGGGCGGAGATCGACCAGGCCACCGGCATCCTCACCGTCCAGCTCGGCGTCGGCATCGACGAAGCCTTCGTCCGGCTCCGCGCCTACGCCTATATGCGAGGACGCCGACTGGCCGACGTGGCCACCGACGTGGTGAGCCACCGGCTCCGCTTCTCCCCGGACACGGAACCCGAACGGACCGACGAAGGCGCCTGACGCACCGGTTCCGGCCGACGAACGTGCTGCACTTCCCGCCCCCTCCCGGCGGGACTAGTCTCAATCGAGGGTGCCTACGATGAATCAGCAGCTCCTGGCCAAGACCTTCGTCGAGCTGGCGGACAACCTGGTCGCCGACTTCGACCTGATCGACTTCCTGCGCCTGCTCACCGACCGCTGCGTGGGGCTGCTCGGCGCGAGCGCCGCCGGTGTGCTTCTCGCCGACCGGGACGGCGAACTGCGCGTGATGGCCGCCTCCGACGAACGGGTACGCCTGCTGGAGCTCTTCCAGCTCCAGAACGACGAGGGCCCCTGCCTGAAGTGCTTCCGCACCGGCACGCCGGTGGTCGTCCCCGACCTGACCCGGGAGGTCGACCGCTGGCCGCGCTTCGTCACGGCGGCCCACCGCAGCGGGTTCGGGGCGGTCCAGGCTGTGCCCATGCGTCTGCGGGACGAGGTCGTCGGCGCCCTGAACCTGTTCCGCGCCGCCCCCGGCCCGTTCGACCCGGCGGGCACACTCATCGCCCAGGCCCTGGCCGACGTCGCCACCATCAGCCTCCTGCAACAACGCTCCACCCGACGCAGCACCGTCCTCAACGAGCAACTGCAGGCCGCGCTGAACAGCCGCGTACTGATCGAACAGGCCAAGGGCAAACTCGCCGAACGCCAGAACATCGACATGGAACAGGCCTTCACCGCACTGCGCGGCTACGCCCGTGCCCACAACCGCCGCCTGTCCGACCTGGCCCGCGCCTTCATCGACGGCACGGAACCCCTTCCCGGACTGGTGTCCTGATTCCCGGACTGGTGCCCTGACACGGTCGCCGAGGCGGCGAACGCACGCCGCTGCCCCGACACGAGCCCCACTCGCTTTCCAGAGGTAGTGGTCGAAACCCTGCCGCCGTGGCCAGGGCCGTGGCGCGGTGGTGGATCAGCGTTGCAGCCACTCGTCGAGAAGCGCGACCTCAGCTTTGCTGAGAGTGGGCAGTTCGGGCATGAGGGTGCGGAAGGCCGCGACGACGGCCGTCGGATCCTGGGTGGGGACAGCGGGCTCATCCGTGAGGATGGCGCGAGCGATCGCGTCGAAGGCGGCGTCGGCCAGGTGCGGGTCGCTCTGCTCCGGCGGCAGCGTCAGCAGGGTGTGGACGGTTCCGATCCCCGCCGAGCGGATGAGGTTGACGGCGCGTTCCTCGCTCACCCGAAGCCGCCCGGCGGCGGCGATTCTGTGCACCCGCTCGGAGAGGATCAGCACGCCCTTGACCTGCGCCGGGGTGTCGCGTGCGCGGGCCGGGTCGAGCAACAGGCCGAAGACGTACGGGTGGGCCAGGCCGAAGCTGATCTGCGTGTTCCATCCGGTGCGGAGGTCCTCCACAGGGTCGTCCGAGGGGGCGGTGGAATGCTTGCTCGCCACATGTTCGGCGAAGACTCGCTCCGCGGCGGCATCCAGCAGCTCGTCCTTGTCCTGGAACAAGCGGTAGAGAGCGGGAGGCTGCAGCCCAGCCTCGTGGGCCACGCGGCGGGTGGTCACCGCGGCCGGCCCTTGGTCACGCAGCAGGTCGGCCGCGATCTTCACGATGCGGTCCCGGGTGATGTCTCGCCGCTGCGTGTTCGGTGCCATGGGGACGATGGTATCGCCCAGGTGTGACAGGTGATGTTATCGATGATATTGCCAGCCCTTCGCTGTCGAACTGTCCGAAGGTGCTGGCAGCTGCGACCGACCTCCGGATCGTCTCCGATGGTCGCAACCAGCGGAAGTATCAGTGGTAACGTAATTTTCGTTCCGTTGGAAACAACCTCAGGCTGGAGCCACCGATGCTGATCGTCACAGGAGCCACCGGCCACCTCGGGTCACTGATCGTCAACCGCCTGCTGGAGCGGGTGCCGGCCGACCGGATCGGCGTCAGTGTGCGCGACGTGAGCAAGGCCGCCCAGCTCGCCGAGCGCGGCGTCCGAGTCCGAGCGGGGGACTTCACCGAACCCGCCAGTCTGAAGCACGCCTTCGAAGGTGCCGAGCGCGTCCTGGTCGTCTCCGCGGCCATTCGAGGCGGCGGCGCGTCGACCGCCAACAGCGCCGCCATCGACGCGGCACGGGAAGCGGGCGCCCGACGCATCGTGTACACCAGCCACCAGGCCGCCTCTCCCACGTCGCTCTTCGCGCCGCAGAAGGTCCACGCGGCCACCGAGGAACACCTCAAGCAGCAAGGAGTCCCCTACACCGCTCTTCGCAACGGGTTCTATGCCTCCACCTTGGGCCACTACATCGGCGCGGCGCTCAAGACCGGCACGCTCGCCGTGCCGCAGGATGGCCCGATGTCCTGGACGGCCCACGAGGACCTGGCAGAAGCCGCGGCCTCCGCCCTGACCGAAGACGGCGCACTCGAAGGGATCACGCCGCCGCTGACGGCCCCGCACACGCTGGACTTCGCCGACGTCGCCGACATCCTCAGCCGCATCACCGGCCGGACCATCACCCGAGTCGTCATGGACGACGACGAGTGGACCTCCGCGGCAGTCGCCGGCGGGATGCCGCGGCCGGCTGCGGAGTTCTCCTTGACGATGTTCGCGGCATCGCGCAATGGCGAGTTCAACGCCACCGACCCCACCCTGGAAGCCACCATCGGTCACCCCGCGAAGACCGTCCACGCGGTCTTGGAGGCCACCTTGCGCTCCCGGTGACCGACCAGCCGTTGTCAGTCGGCGGTGACTGGAGGCTTCTTCGTACGAGCTCTGCGAGCGGCGACCGTCTACGAGTGATCCGGGCCGTATCGAATGCTGTCGAAGTCGAGTGGCGAGCCGCCGTCGGCGCGGGTGATCGCCCAGGCCAGGACCCCGATCGCGGGCGTACGGGCCAAGCGCCTCCTCAGCGCTCGGCCGCAGGTTCGAGTACGCGCGTACCTCCCCGGACGTCCACGAGCGTGACCTTCGCTACCGCAAGGTCGATACTGGGGATGACAGCACTACCACCGGCCCGCATCCCATCGTCCCGCACGCCTGACAAGCCGTCACGAAAGTCGGCATCGGGTCAGCATCAGTACCGCCACAGCCCGGCAATGAGCTCCACGAAGCGCCAAGATCAGGAACTACCGCACCAGGTTCGACCAGGGAAAACACAGGTCAGGAACTCGTCTGTTCATCTCACCGGGAGGTACCCATGAGGATGCTCATCAACGTGGCGGAGACGGTGGTCGCGGACGCGCTGCGGGGCATGGCGGCAGCCCATCCTGAGCTGACGGTGGACGTCGAGAACCGCGTGATCGTACGCAGGGACGCCCCGGTCGCGGGGAAGGTGGGCCTCGTCTCCGGCGGCGGGTCCGGGCACGAGCCGCTGCACGGCGGATTCGTGGGCCCCGGGATGCTGTCGGCGGCCTGCCCCGGTGAGGTCTTCACCTCCCCGGTGCCGGACCAGATGCTGCGGGCGGCGGCCGCCGTGGACAGCGGCGCGGGCGTGCTGTTCATCGTGAAGAACTACACCGGCGACGTCCTCAACTTCGACATGGCGGCGGAGCTGGCCGAGGACGAGGGCATCCGGATCGCCAAGGTCCTCGTCAACGACGACGTGGCCGTCACCGACAGTCTGTACACGGCCGGGCGGCGCGGAACGGGCGCGACGCTGTTCGTGGAGAAGATCGCGGGCGCGGCCGCCGAGGAGGGCGCGCCCCTGGAGCGGGTCGAGGCGCTGGCCCGGCAGGTCAACGAGAACTCCCGCAGTTTCGGCGTCGCGCTCAGCGCCTGTACGACTCCGGCCAAGGGCAGCCCGACGTTCGATCTGCCGCCCGGGGAGCTGGAACTGGGCGTCGGCATCCACGGCGAGCCGGGCCGGGAGCGGCGCGCGATGATGACCTCGCGCGAGATCGCCGACTTCTCCGTGCACGCCGTCCTGGAAGATCTCGTGCCGCGTAATCCGGTGCTGGTCCTCGTCAACGGGATGGGCGCGACCCCGCTGCTGGAGCTGTACGGCTTCAACGCGGAGGTGCAGCGGGTGCTGACCGAGCGGGGTATCGCGGTGGCGCGCACCCTGGTCGGCAACTACGTCACCTCCCTCGACATGGCCGGCGCGTCGGTGACCCTGTGCCAGGTGGACGAGGACCTGCTGCGTCTGTGGGACGCGCCGGTGAAGACGCCGGGGCTGCGCTGGGGCGTGTGAACCCGGTCAACGCGAGTCCGGCTGCCGCCCGGCGTCAAACCGGCCTCAACCGGGCCTCAACCGGGCCTCAGGGCAACCTTCGTAAACGCAAGGAGATTCCGTGCTCGACGCCGATTTCTTCCGCCGTTGGATGACGGTGACCGCCGCGTCGGTGAACCGCGAGGCACAGCGGCTCACCGACCTGGACTCGCCCATCGGCGACGCCGACCACGGCAGCAACCTGCAGCGCGGATTCACCGCCGTGACCGCCACGCTGGAGAAGGAGGCCCCGGAGACCCCCGGCGCCGTTCTCACGCTCGCCGGGAGGCAGCTGATCTCGACGGTCGGCGGCGCGTCCGGGCCGCTGTACGGCACCCTGCTGCGCCGGACCGGCAAGGCGCTCGGGGACGCCGCCGAGGTCACCGAGGAGCAGTTCACGGACGCCCTGCGCACGGGCGTCGACGCGGTCATGGCGCTGGGCGGAGCCGCGCCCGGCGACAAAACCATGATCGACGCCCTGGTGCCCGCGGTCGACGCGCTGGCCGAGTCGTTCGCCGCGGCGAAGTCCGCCGCCGAGGAGGGCGCCGTCGCGACGACGCCCCTGCAGGCCCGCAAGGGCCGGGCGAGCTATCTGGGCGAGCGCAGCATCGGGCACCAGGACCCGGGCGCCACGTCCTCGTCGCTGCTGATCGCGGCACTCGTGGAGGCGGCCGATGAGTGACACCGAAGGCAAGCTCGTCGGCATCGTGCTGGTCTCCCACAGCGCCGCGGTCGCGGCGTCCGTCGCCGAGCTGGCGACGGGTCTGGCCGGTGGCGGCACGACCGCTCCCGTCGCCCCGGCGGGCGGCACCGTGGACGGGGGCCTGGGCACCAGCGCCGAGCTGATTGCCGCCGCCGCGGCCTCCGTGGACCGCGGCGCCGGGGTCGCCGTGCTCACGGACCTGGGCAGTGCCGTGCTCACCGTCAAGGCGCTGCTCGCCGAGGGTGACGAACTCCCCGACAACACGCGTCTGGTGGACGCCCCCTTCGTCGAGGGGACGGTGGCCGCCGTCGTCACGGCCTCGACGGGCGCCGACCTCGCGACGGTGGAGGCGGCGGCAGCGGAGGCGTACACCTACCGGAAGGTGTGAGAACGGGGCCGCACCGTCCGCCGACCCGCCGAGGCCGAGGAGCAGGTCGCCGCGATCGCGTTCCTCGCCTCGGACGCGGCGAGCGACACCAACGGCGTGATCCTGGCCGCCGACAACGGCTGGGCCGCGGCTCGACGCACGGACTGGGGAGGCCCGGGACGCCGGGAGCCGAGGGCCTGGAGCCGAAGGTCGGGAGCCGGGGGTCGACGGCCGGGAGCCGGGAGTCGACGGCCGGGAGGCGGGAGCCGGGGGTGGGCGGCCGAGAGCCGGGGGCAGGTACGCCGCCTCGGTGGCCCGGTGCTTTCGGGGGCGGGTCGGGGTGACTCAGCGCTTCTTCGTGTCGTTCACGAACTTCCGGGCCAGCCGCTCCCCCGCCGCCACCGCGGCGGCGTGATCCTCTATGGGTGACACCCGGGAGTTCTTGAAGACGATGTAGGTGACCCCGGAGGGGGCGCCGCCGCCGCGCGGATCGGGGCGGATGCCGAGCACCTTGGCCGTCGCGTACGAGGCCTCGCCGATGATGTCCTGCGGGCCGGTGTCACCGACGACGGCGTACTGGACGCGGTCCTGGTAGATCACGGCCGCCACGGAGCCCGCCCCGATGCCGTGGTCCCGGAAGCTCCAGACGCCGCTGGGGGCCGGGACGACGATGTAGGGCAGGGTCTCGGCGCTCAGGTAACGGCCGTCGGACTGCTGGAAGGCCGTGGCGTCGGAGTAGAGCGGATCGGTACGGCTGTTGCACAGGGGGCCCGGTCTGCCGTCGCAGTCGATGTCCATGTCCGCCTTCCAGAAGACGGCCCCGTCGGCGCCGCAGACCGGGATGTCGGCACGGGTGCCGTCGTCGCTGCGGTAGCGCCCGTTCGAGACGACGGCGCAGCCACGCACCTTCGCCACCAGGTCCGCGGCCTGGACACCGCCCTCCCGCGTGACCGCGCCATGGCTGCCGGGGCGGACTGCGGTGGGGGCGGTCGACAGCAACGCCGGGGCCGGGACGAGCAGGGCCGCGGCGGCCGCGGCCAGCGCCAGCGAGTGGACACGCACGATGGGAGACCCTCTCCTGGGGGACATGGACGCTCATTTGCCCAAATCTGGTGGGCGTCCGAGAGCGCGTCCACCGGGAGGGGGCCGGACGGTGCACGGCCACTTTCCCGGCCGCCGTACGGCCGAGGGCCCGAGCCACAGCCGACTCCGGCCACTCGACCGCACGCGCCGACGCGGGATCAGCGACGACAGCGGTCCGCGCCGTGGGCACGAACTCCCCTGACAGCGGGGCGAGTTCACACCGCGTCACGGATCAGCATACGTACCTCCGAGACGGTCCGGCCAACAGCCGTTTCCCCTCTTGATGTGGCCGCGTCAGCCGTGTCTTATAGGTACAGACCAATCCCGTCGAGGGAAGGCAGACCCGTGCGACGCGTTCCCCCCACCGTCCCGCGCGTGCTGGTGTGCGGCGCACTGCTCCTGCTCGCGTCCTGCGGATGGGGGGCGCCGACCTCGGGCCAGGGCGAACGGCTGCCCGCCGCGCCGCTGGGCGTGACCGCCGCCGCGGGCAGCGCGACCAGCGTGCACGTCATGTGGAACCTGGCCGCCGAGGACCCGAAGGTCACCCGCTACGAGATATATCGCGGCACCACCAAAATCAAGGAAGTGCCAGGTTCGGAGCACATGGTGGACATCACCAGGCTCGAACCGTCCACCGCCTACGTCTTCACGGTCCGGGCCCGGAGCGCCGCCGGGGTCCCGGGCCCGCTCAGCAAGCGGGCGCGGGCCACCACCCCGGCGGCGGTCGCGGCCGATCGCACACCGCCCACG
>NZ_JBHWVI010000310.1:0-7717 GCF_042737005.1 Streptomyces sp. NPDC060027 | reverse complement strand
GCGAGCTGCGCCATCGTGGTCGCCGCGTAGCCGCGTTCGGCGAACAGCCGCGTCGCCGCGTCCAGGATCGCCTGCCGGGTCGCCTGCGCCGCCGCTCGGCGGCGGCTCGTGTCGTACTGCCTCTTGACCGTCACCGCGGCGCTGGGCTTCCGTCCGCCCGAGCCCGCGGTTGAGCACCTGGAGATGGTCGACGCCTGGATCGGCGGCTGACGGACGGGGGCGGCCAAGCCCCCCGGGACAGGTGCACAGGGTGCGGCTGGATGGCCTTTTGACGTGTGGTTGAGCCGTTCCGGATCTGACGAGGCATCTCGGGACGAACGGCTCGCCGCGAGTGGCGAGGAGGGCAACGGGGCGGAACCTCGCCGTTCGGCTGTCGGTGCGGGCACGCAACGGCTGGTGGGCTTGGCCGTGCGCAACCCGCTGTCACCTTGGTGGGGGCCGGCAGCTCGGCCAGCAGTCCGAGAAATGGCCGGTGGCCGCATGCCGTGGAGTCGCGACCGGCGTCCCGGAATTGCCCTCCGGGTGTCTTCTAGCATGACCTCGTGATCACCGGTGACGCCCAGGAGTCCGGGGGAGGACGAGAAGCTGTGTCCCCGCGACGCCGCTGAAGCCGAATATGTCCACGTCGCCTCAAAGCGTGGAGAACGGCGTGAAGACGGGCCGCCCGCCGGATCCCGAGATGACGGAGCAGGGGAGCAGGAGCGTGGCTGGCTTCATGCCGCAATGGTCCCCGCTTCGCTGATCGCAGGCATCGTGCTCATCTGAGGTCAGCATGTCGGCCTGCTCGACGTGCTCCTCGTAGATGTTGTCGCTCTTCCCGTCCGTGGGGACGGTGGCGGGACGTTTCGGCGTGAGGGGCGGTGAGCCCGTGTACGACAGCGCCCCGTGTTCTTCGGCCCGGCATGCGTTTGGCCCCGAGCCGCAGGTCGACCTCCCTCTCCTGGTTCCCCGACGCGGCGCCCCGCTCCTGCACGGCGAACGCGCCGTTCAGTGCCTCGCGCAGCAGTCCACGGAGAGGTAACCGTCCTGCAGCGTCGCGCTGACCGGGCCTTCTAGCGGGGCCGGACCGGTCGAGATGCGGTCGTCAGCGGGCGCGAACTCCGCAGTCCACACCGCGGGGCGGGATCCCGGCGGACCCTCGAGCACGTCCAAGGGCCGGTCGGGGGGAAGGCCGTTCGCAGCACGTCGAAGACGGTGGCGGCGTCCTCGCTGGACGTTCCGGTGAGGGACACGGTGACCACAGGTCACTCTCCTTTCCGCTGGGCTACGACGGTGTACTTGGGGTCCTGGGCGGAGGCGCTCCCCGCCGCGAAGACGCCGAAGCGGGTGCAGACCGACCGAGCAGGGCGAGGCCGCCCAGCACGGCGGCCGGCCTGCCGCGTCCACCGGCCGGCGCCGCGGTCGCGGCGCCCGCCAGGGCCAACGCGCGGGCGGCACGCAGGAGCGCGCCCGCACGTCCATCGCGCCAGGTCTCGGCCACCATGCCCAGGCGTAGCCCGGCCGCCTCGGCCGCCGCACTCTCCTCAGCGCCGCGAGGACCGCCGCGAGAGGGGCGGGAGTGTTCTCGCGCGGTGGCGCCACCGCGGGAGCGCGACGCCGGCCGCAGGTCCGTACGGAGTGAGCAGCCAGGATCCCATGCTCATGGGGGACGTCGGCTTGAAGACCCGCAGCATGTTGACGAACCGGCCCGGCCGGCCGAGGTCGTGGACGAGCACGGTGGCGGGCAGCGAAACGGCGGCGAGGGAGGAGACCTTCATCGCGGTGGCGGTGCGTGGGCGGTCGCTGAGTCGGTGGCGTACGGGCGCCGGGACAGGACCTCGTGCCGGCGCGCAGAGCCGGTGGTGAGCTGGAGGGTGGCCGAGTCCTTGAGGCGGAGGCGGCCTCGGCTGACGGGTGAGGCGGGGTTGCCCTCGATCTGGACTACCTTGTCGTCCTCGACGTAGATCTGCTGGCCGCAGCCGACCGCGCAGTAGGGGCAGACCGACTGCACCACCCGCTCGGCGGTGTCGGTGTGGGGCCTCAGCCGCTTCGTGCGGGGTGACACGGCGGCGCTGCCACGCTCCAGCAGGTTGGGGCCGGTGAGCGACGGTAGACGGGCCACTCGGCGATCCACGTTTGCACACACATCGTGACTCCCTTCCGCCGCCGGTTCGGTCGGCGGTCGCGGGCCTCGCTGCCCGCGTCACCCGCCCGAGCGCCCGCGGAGCGCGAGGGTGTCAGTCCGTCGGCTCGTCCGGCACCGGGTGCTCGGGGCGGGGGCTGCCGGAGTGCGGGACGCCCCTGGGGCCGGTGCCCGCCTCGTCCGTGTCGGGGACCTCTGTGCCGGGCTTCTCCGATTCCTCGGCTTCGCCTTCCGCGCGGCTGCGCTCCGCGCCGGTCCGGTGGCTCTGGGGCGACTGTCCGGGTTCGCCGACGACGTCCAAGGGGTCTTCATCGGGTGCGGCCTGCTGATCGGGTAGGTCCTTCGGTATGGGCTTCGGCATCGGCCCCTCACCGGTCCCGGGGCCTTGCGGGCGGGGCTCGCTCACGACGTCCTCATTTCCTCGCGCGGGTGTGGCGTGACACGCAAGTACCCCTCTCGTTCGTGATGATGCAGGTGATCGCCGGACCGTCCCGCGTCCGGTCAGCGCCGCCGGTTCGCGGGGGCCCCTATATGTTTGGTCAAGGTCGAAGGCCAGTAGGTTCGTGTGGTCGAGGGCGGGCCGAGCCGTAGGGTGTGCATGAGTGATAGCCAGGTCACGATCAAGCTCACGAGTGACGAGGCACTGGTGCTGTCGCACTGGCTGGAGAACCAGATGACGGACCTCAGCCAGGTTGTCGACGATCGACGAGACGCTTCCTGAGCCGTTCGCATCCGACTATGACGAGCGGCTTGAGGCGGCTCGTCAGAGGCTTCGTCCGGAGGACTGATCGAGCGGCTTGAACTCCTCACCTGGCTGCGGCGGGTTGGGGTTCGTAGAAGGTTCCGTCGCGGAGCATCGCGAAGAGGACGTCTGTCCGTCGTCTGGCGAGGCAGAGCAGGGCCTGGGTGTGGTGCTTGCCCTGGGCGATCTTCTTGTCGTAGTAGGCCCGCGATGCCGGGTCGCCCAGGACTGCGAACTCGGAGAGGAAGAAGGCCCGCTTGAGCTGCTTGTTTCCTCTCCTGGAGGGCTGTTCGCCACGGATCGACGACCCGGAACTGCGGGTTGCCGGGGCGAGACCGGCGTAGGCGGCGAGGTGGCCGGCGGTCGGGAAGGTGCTGCCGCCGCCGACCTCGATCAGGATGCGTGCTCCGGTCCTGACGCCGACTCCTGGCATCGCCGCGGCCATCCCCGCCATCAGCGCCTCATCGGCCACCTCAACCAACGCGTGATGCAGCTTAGCTACCTCACGCAACCGCAGCTCAGGCGGCAGGTCTCCCAGATTGCCGCAGAACCGCGCCACCTCTGCCTTCAGCAGACCGACCCTCGCGTCGCCGTCCACAGGCGCAGCCTGGCAACCCACCACTCAGGTGTCAAAACTTCTGACACATCCTCGCCCGGTCCCTGGCGTCCTACAGCATTCGCTGATCGCCAACGAGGCACTGAGTAGGGGAAATGGATCGCGTGTCCAGCGCCATGATCGGCAACCCCGACTTTCAAGATCCCCCACAGCGTCAGGTACGTACAGAACCAGGCGTGTCTGCCGCTTGGATACACTGCCGCGTCGGGAGCAGCTTTTCCTCTGCCCGTGCCGGGATGGTCGGCAGGCGGCTTGATGTGAAGGAGCCTGAGCGTGGATGCCCCACATGTGGTGGGTGGGCCCGCCCCGGTGCCCGGGAGGGCCGCGTTGGAGGTGAGCCCGTTGCCCGGTCGTTCCGGGATACGTGCCCGTGGTGAGATCAGCGTCCTCACTCGCCCGTCTTGGGAGCAAGCCCTGTCTGAGCTGGCCCAGCGGCACACGGGCGTGTCATATGTGGAGCTGTCGGATGTGGCGTTCGTTGACGTGGCGGGGGTAACCGCGTTGGCGGTCACCGCCATGAACCTGCCCGACGGGAGGGTTGTGGTCGAGAATCCCCCGCCGCAGCTGCCGCGGGTTTTGGCGATATTCTGGCCGGGCCAGGACCGGATCGAGGTGGCTCTGTGATGAGCACGGTGACCACCCACGAGCCGTTCGTGCACCCTGCCCTTTTCTACCGCAACGAGCAGGAGTACATGCGGCAGACGGTGGCCTTCCTGCGCGAGGGCCTGACCAACGGCGAGCCGATGGCCGTGGCGGTGCCCGGCCCCAATCTGGAGCTGATCAAGGCAGGTCTGGGCGGGGACGCCGAGGGCATCCTGTTCCTGGACATGACCGAGGCCGGCCGCAACCCGGGGCGGATCATCCCCAAGGTGCTGCGCGGATTCGCCGATGCCCACCCGGAGGGGCGTGTGCGGATCATCGGCGAGCCGATCTGGCCCGGGCGCAGCGCGGTGGAGTACCCGGCGTGCGCGCAGCACGAGGCGCTGATCAACGCCGCGTTCGAGGGCCGGGCGGTGACGATCCTGTGCCCCTACGACGAGGTGCGGCTGGAGCCGGAGGTGATCGCTGATGCGGAGGTCACCCACCCGACCGTCATCAGCGGGGATGGACGTGAGTCGGTCAGCGACGTCTATGACTGGCAGGCGGTCGTCGATCGGTACAACCAGGTGCTTGCGCCTGAACCGGACGCCGCGGCCTTCTCCTACGGTGGTGAGGACCTTCCGGCGGTCCGCCGGTTCGCTCTTGCTCAGGCGATGCGGCTGGGCCTGGCCGGGGAGCGGCTGATGGATGTGGAGCTGGCGGTCGCGGAGCTGACGACCAACAGCGTGGTCCACGGGGGAGGCCGCGGGACGCTCACGGTCTGGGCCGAGCAGGGGCAGCTGGTGTGTGAGGTCCGCGATGCGGGCCGGCTGACCGATCCGCTGGCCGGCCGCCGCCCGCCGGAGCGAGGCCAGCTGGGCGGCCGGGGCCTGATGCTGGTCCACTACGTGGCCGACCTGGTGCGGCTGCACACCGGCGACGACGGCACGACCGTCCGCTTCTACCTCAGCTTGTGACAGCGCGCGTGGGCGGCCGCCCTGTCCGGGTGGCCGCCTGCCTCGCTTCTGTATCGGCGGCCGCGACCTCCACGACAGCCAGCACCGGCCTTGCCACATGCGCGTCATTGATCTGCCTCACGATCCCCATGACAGCACGTCACCACCGAAAGTGAGACAGGGCCGCTCGTTTTGACAGTCCCGTTGAACCGGCGATGCGATCGAAGGTGACGCAGTCATGGATGACATGGACCAGGTGGCTCTCGCGGTCGCTGTAGTGGGCGGCCATGCGCTGGGCGGCACCAAGAACGGCCGGATGGCCCTGTCCGACGATCTGGCGGGTCGACGATTCGGCTTCGAACCGCCGGCTTGCGGCCGAAGGGATGCGCCGGCTGGGGGGAGATGACACAGGTCGCCGAGTTGCAGGAGCAGTGTTGCGAGGCAAAGTCCTGGAAGCGGGCCGCAAGGCAATGTCGGCCGCTGCCGATCGGGACATGAGCCCGCTTGCCGACGCCCTCAGCGAGTGCGCGGTCCTGCTCGGTGGGAAGGCGGACGAGGGGGGGCGAGGCGGATGAGGGCGGGGAGCACGAGGAAGAGCCGGAAGAGCCGAGACCGCAGCGGTGGCGCAGTTCGCTAGGGCCGCGGCGCGGAAGTCCGCGTCGGTGAAGAAGACGCTTCTGCTAAGAAGGCTGCTCCCGGCAAGAAGAAAGCGACGTCATCGAAGCGAGCCGCATCCAAGCGCGCCGAAGCGCGTCGCCGTGAGCGGGCAGCGGAGACGGAACGCTGGGCACAGGTACCCGACCGGGTCTCGGTCCCACCGTGTGAGCGGTGCGGACTGCCGATCACCGGCGTGGCTGGCGTGGAGCAGGAGATGGCCCCGCCGCAGGACTACTGGCACTGTCCCGCCTGCCGCACCGACGTGCGTCAGTACCCGACGCTGCGCGCAACGCTCTCCGGACGCCGCCAGCGCGGCAGGTAGCCCGGCCCCGACAGAGCGCTGACGGGGGCCGGGCTTCGACTGAGAACTCTAGATCAGGCAGCGGAAGTCGAGCATGGCGGATCCGACGCGAAGCCGCCAACGGCGTGTGACGCATCCGAACGGTCGTTGCCGTACACGTCACCACGTGACGGCCCATCACGATGAACGGCTCGGACGCGGCATGTAGGGCCGTCCCTCTCGCCATCATGTTCCCGCTCACGGGTAGCCTGACCGCGAGTGCTGCCCTGTCCTGCGTCTTCGATCTTCCTCGCGGCACCCGGTCGGCTCACATCGCCAGAGGGGTGTGACTCGTTGCTCACTACATGACGGTGGACGTTTCGAGCAGTCGTGGCGTTGTCTCTGCATCGCAGTGCAACAACGAGCGCGCTCACCTCGCGCTGCGAGCGTTGCTGGACGATGCCATCGCACGCCTACCGCTCGTCCACCCGCTGACGAGCCACACAGGACACCTGACAGCGCCGAAGTCCTGGAAATGATCGGCCGTGCCACATGGACGCGACGTACGACGCCAGGAGGGACGGATCTGCTACGGCATCAGGGTATCGACGTCTAGCTGTATTGACCCGCAGCGTTGTTGACACGGCTGATCGGTGGTTTGCCTCCGAGTGCGGTGTGGCAGCGGTGGTGGTTGTAGGTGTGCAGGAAGTCTGCCAGGGCTGCGCTGCGTTCGGTGTTGCTGGTGTAGGGCCGCAGGTAGGCCCATTCGTCGAGCAGGGTGCGGTTGAAGCGTTCGACCTTGCCGTTGGTCTGTGGCCGGTAGGGGCGGGTGAGTTTGCCGGCCGCGCCGAGGTCGGCCAGGGCCTGCCGCCAGGCGAAGCTCTTGCGGTAGGGCCAGGCGTTGTCGGTCAGGACCCGCTCGACGCGGTCGATGCCGACGTCGTGGAAGAAGGCCGCTGCCCGGCGGAGGAAGGCGGCGCAGGTGGCGGCCTTCTCGTCGTCGTGGATCTCGCTGTAGGCCAGGCGGGAGTGGTCGTCGACGGCGGAGTGGACGTAGTCGAAGCCCATCCGGCTGCGGGTGGCCCGGCCGGCCTGGCGGCCCAGGACCTTGTGGCCGCCGCCGTCGGGGATCCGGCCGAGCTTCTTGACGTCCACGTGGACCAGGTCGCCGGGCCGGTCGCGTTCGTAGCGGCGGATGACCTGGCCGGTCGGCCGGTCCAGGAAGGCCAGCCGGTTCAGGCCGTGGCGGACCAGGATGCGGTGCACGGTCGAGGCGGGCAGGCCCAAGACAGGCCCCAGGCGGGCGGGACCGAGTTTGCGGTCCTGGCGCAGACGGCAGACCCGGGCTTCCACCACTGCCGTCGTGCGATGGGGTGTCGTCCGGGGTCGGCTGGAGCGGTCGGCGAGGCCCGCCTCGCCCTCGGCCCGCCAGCGGCGCATCCACTTGTGGGCCGTGGCCCGGGAGATACCCATCTCGGCGGCCACATGAGCGACCGGGCGGCCGGCGCGGACACGTTCGACGAGCAGCCGCCTGCCGTGAACGGTCAGGCGGGCATTACGGTGGGACACGAAGACCTCCGTGCGGTGCAGTCCTAGACAGCTCCACCACACCGGAGGTCTTCGCCATGATCAAGCCCTGCAACTGTCAACAACGCTCGTGATCAATACACCTAGTACTCCAGCAGCGTTTCGCTATCTGGCCTGGTCAGAGGCGTCGTCGGGAGTGTAGTGGGCTGATGGCATGTCAGGGGCGGTCTTGCCGGAC
>NZ_JBHWVI010000309.1:0-7720 GCF_042737005.1 Streptomyces sp. NPDC060027 | reverse complement strand
GGACACGTTCCCCCGGTCCCGCCCGCGCCCCACTCTTCCCCTCCCCCGTCTCCGCGCAGGGGCCCGTCACCAGTAGACGACGACCTTGTCGCCCGTCCGGACCTGCGCGAACAGCGCCGAGACCTTCCCCTCGTCCCGCACGTTGACGCAGCCGTGCGACGCGCCGTAGTAGCCGCGGGCCGCGAAGTCGGGGGAGTAGTGGACCGCTTGGCCGCCGCTGAAGAACATCGCGTACGGCATCGACGTGTCGTAGATGGTCGACACATGGTGGCGCGACTTGAAGTAGACGGTGAACACACCTTCGCGGGTCGGCGTGTATTGCGAGCCGAACCGCACGTCCATCTGCGAGACCGTTTTCCCGTCGATCATCCAACGCAGCGTGCGACTCGTCTTGCTGACGCACAGGACCCGGCCCGTCAGACAGCGCGGGTCGGGCTTCGCGGCCGGCTGCCCGCCGTACGGGTACAGCTCCCAGGCGGCCGGCTCGTGCGTCATCTTCCGCAGCCGCTGCCAGGTGACGGCGTCCAGTTCACCGGTGCGCGGCAGGCCCCGCTTGCCCTGGAACCCCTTCACCGCCGCGACCGTCCGGGCGTCGTACGTCCCCGTCGGCGGGGTGATCAGCCAGGCGACCTGGTGCAGCCGGGCCTGCGCCTTGCGGACGTCGTCGCCCCGGTCGCCGCGGGACCAGAGGACCTTGGCGGGGACGGGAGTCGGCGTGTCGGCCTTCCCCGTCGGGGTGGCGGCGGGCCTTTCGTCCTCGCCCTTCGAGGGACCGCCCGGTTTGTCGTCCTTCCCCGTCGTGGCGGGGGCCGGGCCGAGCGAACCGGCGATCCGTACCGGCGGCGCCGTCTTTCCCTGCGCGTCCACGGCCTGCGCCGTGCAGCCGCTCACCGCGGCGAGCGCCGCGAGCGCGGCCAGCGATCTCTTCATGCCACTCGTACGCATCCGGACCCCTGTTCCACCCGTTCCTGTCGTGCACATCGGCTCCCCGTGCCGCCGTCGTGTCACCTGAGATGCTCCCCGCGGGTGACCGGTTGCGAACCAGGCGGCATGGTGGAAGGGAACCATGAAACGGGTCCGTGATCCGGTCCCTGAGCGCGGTCTCGGCGCGGGTCCCTCCACCGGGTGCACCTCGGCCGCTACAGTCCGCCCAGGTCGATTCCTGTCATCGGGCGGCTTCACGGGAGGCACAGCAATGACGCGCGAATCCGAGTCCGGACTGCCCATCGAACCGGTCTACGGCCCCGAGTCCCTGGACGGCTGGGACCCGGCCGAGAAGCTGGGCGCGCCGGGCGCGTACCCCTTCACCCGCGGTGTCTACCCGTCGATGTACACGGGCCGTCCGTGGACGATGCGGCAGTACGCCGGTTTCGGCACGGCCGCCGAGTCCAACGCCCGCTACAAGCAGCTGATCGCGAACGGCACGATGGGTCTGTCGGTCGCCTTCGACCTGCCCACCCAGATGGGCCACGACTCGGACGCCTCCCTCGCGCACGGCGAGGTCGGCAAGGTCGGCGTGGCGATCGACTCGATCGACGACATGCGCGTCCTGTTCGGCGGGATCCCGCTGGACAAGGTCTCCACCTCGATGACGATCAACGCGCCCGCCGCGCTGCTGCTGCTGATGTACCAGCTCGTCGGCGAGGAACAGGGCGTCCCGGCGGACCGGTTGACGGGCACCATCCAGAACGACGTGCTCAAGGAGTACATCGCGCGCGGGACGTACATCTTCCCGCCCAAGCCGTCCCTGCGCCTGATCGCGGACATCTTCAAGTACTGCCGGACCGAGATCCCGAAGTGGAACACGATCTCGATCTCGGGCTACCACATGGCCGAGGCGGGGGCGTCTCCCGCGCAGGAGATCGCGTTCACCCTGGCCGACGGCATCGAGTACGTCCGTACGGCGGTCGCGGCGGGCATGGACGTCGACGACTTCGCTCCCCGCCTCTCCTTCTTCTTCGTCGCCCGTACGACGATCCTGGAGGAGGTCGCCAAGTTCCGTGCCGCACGCCGGATCTGGGCCCGGGTGATGAGGGAAGAGTTCGGCGCGAAGAACCCCAAGTCGCTGATGCTGCGGTTCCACACCCAGACGGCGGGTGTCCAGCTGACGGCGCAGCAGCCGGAGGTGAACCTGGTCCGCGTCGCGGTCCAGGGCCTCGGCGCCGTCCTCGGCGGCACGCAGTCGCTGCACACCAACTCCTTCGACGAGGCCATCGCGCTGCCCACCGACAAGTCCGCGCGCCTCGCCCTGCGCACCCAGCAGGTGCTGGCCTACGAGACGGACGTGACGGCGACGGTCGATCCCTTCGCCGGCTCGTACGTCATCGAGAGCATGACCGACGACGTCGAGGCGGCGGCCGTCGATCTCATGACGCGGGTCGAGGACCTGGGCGGCGCGGTCGGGGCGATCGAGCACGGCTTCCAGAAGGGCGAGATCGAGCGCTCCGCGTATCGCGTGGCCCAGGAGACCGACTCCGGCGAGCGCGTGGTCGTCGGCGTCAACCGCTTCCAGCTCGACGCGGAGGAGCCGTACGAACCGCTGCGCGTCGACCCGGCCATCGAGGCACAGCAGGCCGAACGCCTCGCCCGGCTCCGCACCGAGCGCGACCAGCCCGCCGTCGACGCCGCCCTCGCCGCCCTCAAGAAGGCCGCCGAGGGCACGGACAACGTCCTCCACCCCATGAAGGACGCCCTGCGCGCCCGCGCGACGGTCGGCGAGGTCTGCAACGCGCTCCGCGAGATCTGGGGGACGTACGTGCCGTCGGATGCCTTCTGACCTGGGCGATTCCTTCGTACGGGCGAACGGAAGCGGAAGCCGCGCGCCCCCGGTTACGCTCATGAAGAGTGACCCCTGCAAAGGAGGATGCCGTGGCCGTACTGCAACACGAGCTGACGTTGAGCGAAGCCGCCGACCTGCTCTCCCGTGCACTGCCTGGGCACCGCGTGGAGATTCTCCAGGGGAGGCTCACCGCGACACCACCGCCGGACGGCTCGCACGCGCTGTCGCTGACCAAGCTGGGTAGGGCTTTCGACCGGGCCGGGGTCGTGGAGGCGGGGCTCGAGTACGTCCAGGGCGTCGGCCTCTGGCTGCCCACGCTGCCCGCCGACTTCGCGATCCCCGACTTCTCCGTCGTCGACGAGGACTTCCGGGACGCCCTCGTCCAGAAGAACTGCTACGCCCCGAACGTCTTCCGCCTGGTCGTCGAGGTCACCTCGTCGAACTGGTCCGACGACCTCGGCCCCAAGGTCGAGTGCTACGCGGAGGCCGGTGTCCCCGTCTACATCGTGGCCGACCGCAAGCACGACGAGGTCCTGCTGTACCGGGACCCGGCCAACGGCAAGTACGCGGCGCCCGAGCGCTACCAGCGGGGCCAGAGCGTCCCGGTCCCCGAATCCGTCGGCGTCGTTCTCGACCTCTCCGTGGACACGCTCCTCGACGGTGACTGACCTGCGAGACACCTCTGCCCGCTGTCGTGGCCGCGTGCGACACTCGCTCTCATGCTTGGTGTCATCGATCTCCCCACCTATCTCGCGGGTCTTGTCCTGATCGTCCTCCTGCCGGGACCGAACTCGCTGTACGTGCTGTCCGTCGCCGCCCGCAAGGGCGTCCGTACGGGCTATACCGCCGCCGCGGGTGTGTGGTGCGGGGACACCGTGCTGATGACACTGTCGGCGGCCGGTGTGGCGTCGCTGCTCCAGGCGAACGCGGTGCTGTTCAGCATCGTGAAGTACGCCGGTGCGGGATATCTGACCTGGCTGGCGGTCGGGATGCTGCGGGCCGCGTGGGCGATGTGGCGGGCCCGGCGCGAGCCGGCCGTGCAGAGCGCGGAGACCGAGGCGGAGGCCGGGGAGCGGCCCTTCCGGCGAGCGCTGGTGATCAGCCTGTTCAACCCGAAGGCGATCCTGTTCTTCGTCGCCTTCTTCGTTCAGTTCGTCGACCCCGGGTATGCCTACCCGGCCCTCTCCTTCGTCGTGCTCGGCGCCTTCGCCCAGCTCGCGAGCTTCCTCTATCTGACCGCGCTGATCTTCAGCGGTACGCGGCTGTCCGCGGCCTTCCGCCGGCGCAAGCGCCTCTCCGCGGGAGCCACGACCGCCGCCGGTGCTCTCTTCCTCGGCTTCGCGGTCAAGCTCACGCTCGCCAGCGCCTAGAGCGGACAGGCTTCCGCGGCGGTCCGGGTCAGCCGACGGTCAGACCCGCCCGGGTCGCGTACTCCGGCAGATCCCGCGTGCCGGTGCCCGCCCATCCCACGTAGCCGTCGGGGCGGACGAGGAAGACCCCGGTCCCGTACCTCTCGCACGACCCGATCCGCACGGTGCGGACACCGGGGAGCGCCGGTGCTTCCGCGTCCGCGCCGACCGTGAGCAGCGTCCAGTGCGGTCCCCGGAACGCGTCGAAGAGGCGTACGCCGTCCGCGGTTCCGTCGGGGGCGCGGTCGCCCGCGCGCAGGGACTCGTCCGGCAGGTCCGTACGGGTCTCCACCGCGAGCGAGGAGTCGCGGTAGCCGAGCCCGAGCTGGCGGGTCGCCCCGCCGCGGCGGACTTCGCCGCGGTGGACCCGGGTGGACAGACCGAGCATGTCGGCGGCGACGGGGAGCCGTTCCTCCTCGTAGGTGTCGAGCAGGGACTCGGGAGCCTCGCCGCGCAGTACCGCGCCGAGCTTCCAGCCCAGGTTGTAGGCGTCCTGGACGCTGGTGTTGAGCCCCTGGCCACCGGCAGGGGAGTGGATGTGCGCCGCGTCCCCGGCCAGGAAGACCCGCCCGGCGCGGAAGCGGTCCGCCAGCGCCGCGCGCGGCCGGAAGTCCGAGGCCCAGCGCACCTCGGTCACGGCCTCGGGCGCGAGGTGGGAGCGCGCGGCGACGGTCCCGCGGATGCCGTCGAGGGACAGGTCGACGTCCGTGCCCTCCGGGAACTGCGCCACGACCTGGAAGTCCTCCGTACCGGCCAGCGGGCAGATCGCCAGGAAGCCGCCGGTGTCCTCGCGCGGCGGGAAGACATGCCAGTTGTCGCGGTCCAGCCCGCTGATCCGTACGTCCGCCACCAGCATCGGGTCCGGGTCGACGGTCTCTCCGGTCATGCCGATCCCGAGCGCGCGCCGCACCGCGGAGCGGCCACCGTCGGCGGCGACGACGTACCGCGCGCGGACCGGCGCGCCGGAGGCGAACTCCACGGTCACCCCGTTCCCGTCCTGGGTGACCGCGACGACCTCGCGGCCGAAGGCGACCCGGCCCCCGAGCTCCTCCAGCCGAGCGAAGAGGATCTCCTGCGTACGCCACTGCGGCACCATCCACGGTGCGTTGTACGGCGAGTCGTCCGTCGGCTCGGCCGGGTCGAACATCTGGTGCTCGCCCACGCGCTCGCCGTCCTGCCAGATCATCCCGACCGGGTAGTCGCCGCCCGCCGCGCGGATCGCGTCGAGGACACCGAGGTCGTCGAAGACCTCCATCGTGCGCGGCTGGATCCCCTTGCCGCGTGAGCCGGGGAACAGCGCGTCGGCCCGCTCCACCACGAGGGCGTCCACCCCGCGCCGGGCGAGATCGGCGCCGAGGGCGAGGCCGGTCGGGCCCGCGCCGACGACGAGTACGTCCACGTCCACGTTCACGTCCACAGTCATCTCCTTAACGCCGTTAAGTTCCATGCCGCGAGCATGCCCTTAACGGCGTTAAACTGTCAAGCGTGGTTACCCAGAGACCCCAGCGATCCCCCAAGCTGGACAAGAAGCAGGTCGTCGAGACCGCCCTGCGGCTGCTCAACGAGACGGGCCTCGACGGCCTCACCCTCCGGGCCATCGCCAGGGAGCTGAACGTCCAGGCGCCCGCGCTCTACTGGCATTTCAAGAACAAGCAGGAACTGCTCGACGAGATGGCCACGGAGATGTACCGCCGGATGGTCGAGGACGCCGCGGCGGCGCCGGGCGCCGGCTGGCGGGAGCGGCTGCTCGCCGCCAACCGCGGACTGCGCGCCGCCCTGCTGAGCTACCGCGACGGTGCGAAGGTCTTCAGCGGTTCACGCTTCACGGGAACCCTGCACGCGGTCGAGATGGAGCGGATGCTGCGGCTCTTCACCGAGTCGGGATTCACCCTCACCCAGGCGGTCCGCGCGACGTCCACGACGTACCTCTACACGATCGGCTTCGTCACCGAGGAGCAGGGCGTCCAGCCTCTGCCGGGCGAGCGCCGCGAGGGCTACGACCTGGACGAACGCGCCCGCCGCATGGCCGACTTCCCTCTGTCGGCCGCGGCGGGCGCGGAGATCTTCGGCGACTACGAACGGCACTTCGAGGAAGGCCTGCACCTGGTCGTCGCGGGCATCGAGGCGCGTTACGGCATCGGCTGAGCCGCTGTCACCGGGGTCGGCTGCGGGCGCGGCTTCGCCAGCGCCGTGCGCAGCTTCGGAGTGAGCCGGTTCTCCACGTACCGGTTGAGCAGCCAGGCCAGGAGCAGCATGGTGGCGACCGTGGCCAGGAACGTGCCGTACGAGGGGATGTGCAGGGTCTGGTGGTAGGCCTTGATGGCGACCCAGCCCAGGTGTTCGTGAACCAGGTAGAACGGGTACGTCAGCGCGCCCGCGACCGTCAGCCAGCGCCAGTTCGCCCAGTTCAGCCAGCCCAGCGCGATGGCGGCCACGGCGACATAGCCGAAGGTGACGACGAGCATGATGCCGAGGGCCGAGCGGTCGGAGAAGAACTCCGGGTTCGGTGCGTGCCACAGGCGCTGGACCGCGTAGTGCTGGCCGATCAGCCAGCTCACCCCGACGATGCCCCAGGCGTACGCGTCACGCCGGTCGCGGTGGACGAGGTAGAGGCCGACGCCGCCGATGAAGTACGGGGCGTACTCCGGCATCAGGACCATGTTCAGGAGCGGCTCGTTCACGCCCTGCGCGATGGCCGCGGCCAGGGTCCAGCCCGCGCAGAACAGGATCACGCGCCGCCGGTTCGCCCCCGGCAGCACGATGCACAGCGCGAAGAGGGCGTAGAAGCGGACCTCCGCCCACAGGGTCCAGCACACGCCGAGCACCCGGTCGACGCCCAGCGGCTGCTGGAGCATGGTGAGGTTGAGCAGCGCGTCGCTCGGCGAGACCGCCTTGTACGTGACGGCGGGCAGGGCGAACACCGCCGTCACGATGATGATCGCGGCCCAGTACGCGGGCAGCAGGCGGGAGGCGCGGGAGGCGAAGAAGGAGCGCAGCGGACGGCCCCAGCCGCTCATGCAGATGACGAAGCCGCTGATCACGAAGAAGACCTGCACGCCCAGGCAGCCGTAGGCGAACAGCTGGTGCAGCGTGGGGAACTGGTGCTTCGGCGAGCTGCCCCAGGCCCGCACGACTTCGCCGTCCCGGCCGCCGTAGTGATACCCCGCCACCATGAGGGCCGCGACGAGCCGCAGCCCGTCCAGGGCGCGCAGCCGGTTCTCCCGGCGTGCCACGGGCCGGGGCGGGGGAGAGGTCTCGGCAGGACGCAGGACGGTACGGACCACGGTGCCGGTTGACGTCCCGCGGGTCTCCTCGGGCGTGTCGATCACAGGGTTCCCCTCAATGGGACTCAGCTGGCCCACAGCACGTTAGTCCGATAGTCGGGGATGCTTACGGCCTGGCGAGGCTGGTTCTTCGTCTCGCCCACGGGAGTTCATCTGTGTGATGCCCTCGCGTTGAAGACTCTTCCGAATCGTGACAAATCGCCCTCGGTCGTGACGGCCCGAAAAGGGGGCGGGGCCCGGTCGTGTTC
>NZ_JBHWVI010000308.1:0-7803 GCF_042737005.1 Streptomyces sp. NPDC060027 | reverse complement strand
GCGAGCTGCGCCATCGTGGTCGCCGCGTAGCCGCGTTCGGCGAACAGCCGCGTCGCCGCGTCCAGGATCGCCTGCCGGGTCGCCTGCGCCGCCGCCCGGCGGCGGCTCGTGTCGTACTGCCTCTTGACCGGTCTCTCCACACGACCGATGCTAGCCATATTCATCCGAAATGGCTTCGGTTGAATATGAGGGATGTGGTCCCGTGACGTACGCGTTCACCTTCGAGGTGCCGATCGACCCGGCCACCTACGCACGCATCAGGGAAGGACTGGGACCGGACAAGCCCCCGGGGCTGGTGGCCCACCTCGTCCACCGCACACCCGGCGGGCTGCGGTACACCGATGTGTGGGAGTCGGAGGCCGACTGGAAGAGGTTCGTCGAGGAGCGTCTGCACCCGGTCGTGGACCGGGTGGTCACCGCGGCGCTGGGCTTCCGTCCGCCCGAGCCCGCGGTTGAGCACCTGGAGATGGTCGACGCCTGGATCGGCGACTGACGGACGGGGGCGGCCAAGGACACCCGCCCCGGGGTCAGTTGCAGAGTGTGCGGCTGCATGGCCTTTTGACGTGTGGTTGAGCCGCTCCGGACCTGACGGGGCATCTCCAGCGGCCCGCGCCGGCGAACGGTGCTGCCTCTGCGAAGTACTACGTGACAACTGCGATGATCCAGGCCGCACGTCGTCCGTCCGCAGCGGCGCAGACGAACTGGCCGTCCGGGTCAGGGACAACCCCGCAATCCCCGTGGCCTTCATGGCACGGGGGTTGGATGTGCTCCCACCCGTGGTGACACCTCACGCCGAGCGCCCTGGTCGCCGTTCGGGGACGGCGACCAGGGCGCACAGACGGCACGCGGGACGGCGACAGGGTGGTGTTCCCTTCGCGGACCGGGGCCGGGACCGGTCGTGGTCCGTGGCGGCTGCGGCCCGCAGGTACAGGAAGTACGGCGCTTTGATAACGGCTGTCATCAGGCCCGCGCCGAGCTGGGCCGGAGCGATCACCGTGCGGCCGATGATGTCCGCGGTGCAGCCCAGGGCGGCGCCCAGGAGGATCGTGACCGGGACGACCCGTGATGTGCCTGCGGCCCACGAGGGCGCGTGCGGGGCGGTCACCCTGTCCCTGCGGCGTCTGAGCCCCCGAAGCCGGGCGGGCCGGCCCACCACGCCGCACCACTCAACGTCCCGCCTGAACCCCCGTCAACCAGGCCTTTCACCATCACCATCTCGACGGGGCCAACATCCCGAAGAGCCCTCCGCCAGGGTCTGTCGAGCGCGTCGCTTGTGTCGCCGGCGCACGATCTCGGGTCATCCGCCCGGGTGCTGTCCAGGTCCTTCGGCGTGGGGCGCCAGAGGGGTGGGGGAGAGGACGGACTCCTCCTCTCCGGGCTCGAGGAGGGTGTCGGCCGGGCCGACGATGAGCGGGTCCGGCGTTCCGACCGCTTCGGTGTTCTTGCTGGTGTAGTGGATGCGGGCGAGGAGGCTGCGCATGGCCTCGAGGCGGGCGCGGCGCTTGTCGTTGCTCTTCACGACGGTCCAGGGGGCGTGTTCGGTGTCGGTGGCGCGGAACATCTCGACCTTTGCAACGGTGTAGTCGTCCCAGTGATCCAAGGAGTCGAGGTCGGTGGGGGAGAGTTTCCATTGCCGCACGGGGTCGACCTGGCGGATGGCGAAGCGGGTGTGCTGCTCGCTTCGGGAGACGGAGAACCAGAACTTCACCAGCACGATGCGGTCTTCGATGAGCATCTCCTCGAAGCGTGGGCACTGCCGGAGGAAGAGCTCGTACTCGGACTTGGTGCAGTAGTTCATGACGCGCTCCACACCGGCCCGGTTGTACCAGGAGCGGTCGAAGAACACGATCTCGCCCGGTGAGGGCAGGTGCGCGGCGTAGCGTTGGAAGTACCACTGTCCCGCTTCTCGTTCGGTGGGCTTGTCCAGGGCGACGATGCGGGCGCTGCGGGGGTTGAGCCGTTCGGTGAACCGGTGGATTGTGCCGCCCTTGCCCGCGGCGTCGCGTCCTTCGCAGACGACGATCAGGCGAGCACCTGTGTCCTTCGCCCAGCGCTGCAGCTTGAGCATCTCGATCTGCAGGACCCGCTTTTGCCGCTCATACTCCTTGCGCCGGATCTTGCGGTCATAGGGATAGTTCTCCCGCCACGTCGCGATCGACCGGCCGGCCCCGTCCAGCAGAACCGGCTGCTCCGGTCTGCTCTTGTCCACGGTGAGCCCGTCCAGCAATGACTTTTGAGCCTCGTCCATCGCTCCCACCTCTTCCCCCGGCCCGGGTGATCCCTGTGCGCCGAACGCAGCGTCTGTCTTCTGCGGTTCCCAGCAACCCGCAGGCCAGTCCTGTGCTCGCCATCACCGCCGTGCAGATGGCGGAGAAGGCCGTGCGAGCTGGTCCATGCGGCCGTTGCGGACGACGACGGGCCCGGCGGTGCAGAAGGCAACCGCATCCACTTTCGTGACCGCGTGGGCCAGTCCGACCCGGGCCTGCTCGAATGGCAGATCGGCCGGTCGGGGGAACCGCGACGCCCGCCGTCGGCAGACACCACGCACCGGTGGAAGACACGACACCCCGCAACCGCACCACCCGCCCCCTGGAGGTCCAGGGGCCTGCTGCGAAAGCCAGTGGGTCGGGCTGATGGAACGCCAGAAATGCCGCGTCGTGCGGTTCTCGACGACAGCCGACCGCGTCAAGGTCGAGCACCTGCGGCGCGACCCGCATGCTGCGCTGCATGTGCGGGGCGACGACGTGTGGTCGTTCGCCGTCGCCGAGGGCAAGGCCGGGGTCTCCGAAGTGACGACGACTCCCGGTGACGCAGTCGGGCGCTTCTCCGGCGTCCGTCCCTCACAACGCGCGGCATCCGTCAGCGCGGTGCCGAACTCGGACACGGACTGGGCTACCGCGTGTTGGGGATCGCGCCAAGGCCGAGCCGGCCTCTGAGGTGATGCAGAAGAAAGGGAATTCCTTGCTCCGGTGAATTGGTGGTCGAGCGGGGTATTCGGGATGATCTGCGGCCGTCAGGGCCGCGGATATGCCCGGAGACACGTCGCTCCTCGAGGAGGGGACTTGATGAACGGCAACCGTGCAATAGCGATGGCGGGGGTCGCGGGAGTTTCCGTATTAGTTCTGGCCGGCTGCGGTAGCGACTCCGATGCTGAGGATCAGCCCTTCGCCGGCAAGAGCGCTGACCAGATCGCCGCTGAGGCGGTGAAGGCGACCAGGCAGGCCGAATCGATGCATGTGAGCGGCACGGTGAGGCAGACCGCAGGGGAAGCGCTGGAGGTGGATCTGTCGGTGGACCAGCGCAAGAACTGCGAGGGCACGGTGAAGACGGCTGGTACGACGGCTGAAGTGCGCCACGTCGATGCCACGCTCTATCTGCGGGGGGACGAGGGGTACTGGAGGAACGCCCTCAAGGGCCAGCCACGGCGCGGCACGCTCGTTCCGAAGCTGAAGGACAAGTGGGTGAAGGTGCCGACCGACGACTCCACGACCGAGGGTCTGTGCGACAAGCAGGGGATCGTGGCATCGATGGACGAGGACAAGTCCGAGCGTAAGGGCCTGAAGAAGGCGTCCACGACGACCGTGGGCGGCAAGCAGGCCATCCGGCTGACGAAGAAGGTGGCCGGCGGCGAGGCGCTGACGCTTTTCGTGGCGACCGAGGGCAAGCCCTACATTCTGCGCACCACCACCAGCGGCGGGAAAAGCCCCAACACCGCCACGTTCAGCGACTACAACAAGGCCGTGAACCCGCAGAAGCCGTCCGCCGGTGAAACCGTCGACCTCCAGGACATCGCCTCCTCCGGCCAGGCGGGCTGACCTGACCGCGCAAGCCGCGATGGGCGGGCGCGGCACCGTGAGGCATCGACCCCGGCCATGGCGCCGTCGGAGGGAATGGAAGCACCCTCGAGCACTCCTCGGGCTGAGGAGATGGCCGGACGGATTCCAGCCTGAAGCGCACAGCAGGCGGCCGTCTGCGGATGTTCCTGTGACCTTGCGACCGGCGTCTGTCCGGGGCGTTCTGCCCGTCATGGGACGGGTGATCTGAGGGAACGGAGCGTGAACGGCCGTGACCGTTCCTGCTGCCCGCAGCAGACGCTGCGGCAGGTGACGGGATCATCGGCAGGTGATCGCGCGGGCCGGATCCAGACCGAGCCCGCCCCGATCTTCGGGAAACACATGGGCAGCATGCGGCAACCAGGTCATGACCAGGGGGCGAACGCACGGGGGAGCTCCTGGGCAGGCTGCGCGCTCGTTGCCGATGAACGACGATGGAGAGACAGCGGTTCGGTAGCTCCCGCCCCGCAGGGCGCATACCGCCGTGACACGCCGAGGACTGCGCGCGGAGGGAGTTCCCATGGACCCGCCCGCCGCCTCCGGCCCGCACGAACACGGCCGCCACAGGCCGGGCCGCTCTTTGGACCATGTCGAACGAGCGGAGTACGAGCGACTGCGGCGCACTCTCGGCATGCGGCCCAGGAGGGGCTGCGTGACCTTTGGGGGCGATGTTTGCTGCCGTGACCGCGGGGCACGCGCGCATTAGCGCTTCGGACCGGAGGCGCACGCCGAGCAGGGATCACCCCGCCTGCTGCGCTTTCCTCCGGCCAGGCAGATCCCCACACGGCGAACCATGACAACCCGCTCTTGCCATGCCCGGGCATTCGGTTCCGCGCACGGCACCCCCACCGTTCAGGAGCGAACCCAGTGCTCACTGATATGACCGCGGGCCGTCCCGGCAACAGCGCCTCCGTCTCCCGCCCCGTCCTCGAGCGGAGCCGTCACGAGGACTGCCCGGAGTCCACTGCGCTCTTCGCGCGCTTGGTGGAACTGGAGGCTGGCCCGGAACGCGACGGCGTGCGTGATGAGTTGGCGGCCTTGTGGCCTTTCATGGCGCACAGGATCGCCGCACACACGTCGCCTCACCGAGGAGGAGGTCGCCGCAGGCCTGGAGGCGCTGGAGAGCCTCAGCACCCTCTCGCTGGAGGCCGAACCGGCTGTCGGCGACGAACGGGTACAGCCTCGGCGACACCCCGGGCGCGACCGGCTCCTCCTTCGACGTCGGCGTCGACCGCGAAGCGGCCAGGAAGGCTCACGCGCCGACCGTCAGGTGCGGGTCGACGGAAGCCCGGCGGGCCGGGTCATCGAGTGGCACGGCTGGCCGCGAGCGCAACAGCGGCCGCAGCGGGCCCGCAGTGAGCAACTCACGGCAATAGTGCAGGCCGATACTCCTTCACCCATCTGCGAGGCGGAACTCCATTGAAATGCACCGCGGATCCAGGTGAGGGAGGAGCTGGAACAGGAGCCCGGCGATCGGTCCAGATCAACGAGGAGGCGAGTCGGATGCGGGAGCTGTTGGCCTCCGGCCAAGACCGAAAGGGTGACCCGGACTCCGAGCAGTCGGCTACCACCATCCAGCGCACCGCTGCCACCGCACATGAGGTGGGCGCGCTGCAAGAGCGACCGAGCATGCCGCAGAACCCCGGCGTGAACACGGTGAGGGACCAGGCGGTGGGCATTGTGATGGCACTCGGGCGCCTACCCGCTGACCAGGCGCGGACCGTGCTGACGGAAGTCTCCCAGCGCACCAACCTCACGCTGCTCCGCATCGCCGGACTCCTCACCGCCTGGGCGTCCTGCGGCGAACTCAACCTTGGTATCCGCATCGCCCTGGAGGAAGCCATCCGGGCCCAGCGCCGCACTGCCCGGCCGGCCGGTCCAGCGACCGACTGAGCGGCCGGGACCACCCGACGAAGTGCGCGGGCCACCCGACCGCCGCCCGGCCGCGCCGCTGCAGCCGTGCTGGAGGCGCTCGAAGGCGAGCCGTTCCCCTTCCTGCATGTGGCCCGTCACGACGCCGCCGACTACTTCCGCACCCGTCCTCTCAAGGAGACGGAGCCGGTGTGGGAGCACCCGCACGTCCACGGCGCGAACCTGGGTGTGTCCGCCGCCGCCTACCTGCGGGTGGGCGGCTTCGAACCCCTGCCTACCGGCGAAGACCGCGACCTCGCAGCCCGGCTGTTCGCGGCGGGCCACCGGGTCGCCCGTACCGACCAGCACGCCGTGCACACTGCGGCCCGCCTGCGCGGGCGGGCTCCCGGCGGCCTCGCGGATCTCCTCGCCTCCCTGCAATGCATCCGCACTGCAAGGCCTCGATTCCGTCCGTCACCGCGGCCCTGAGCCACTGGACCCGGTGAAGCCGACCTGACACCAGGTGTCAAAGGTCGCGCAGTCCGGCGAGGCGGGAGGGCTGTCTGGTCCGGATGAGGCCGCGGTGGTTGTGTCCTTCGATCACGGGTACCGGAAGGGGGCAAACCGCACGAGAACAGGAGACAAGGTTATGCCTTCCGAGGTCACCCCCCGCTACACCGTCCCGGGCCTCACCGTGCAGGATGCCGGCTCGCTCATCGAGGTGCTCCAGCAGCGCCTGCATGCCCTCAACGATCTCCACCTCACGCTCAAGCACGTCCACTGGAACGTGGTGGGCCCGCACTTCATCGCCGTGCACGAAATGCTCGACCCGCAGGTCGACCGTGTTCGCGCCATGGCGGACGACGTCGCCGAGCGCCTCGCCGCCCTGGGGGGCATCGCCCACGGCACCCCGGGCGTGCTGGTCGAAGAGCGCACCTGGAAGGACTACAGCGTGGGCCGCGCCGACGCCATCGCCCACCTCGGCGCACTCGACCTCGTGTACACCGGACTGATCGAGGACCTGCGCGCCGCGGTCAAGACGGCGGGGGAGATCGACCCGGTCACCGAGGACCTGCTGATCGAGCAACTGCGCGACCTGGAGCAGTTCCAGTGGTTCGTCCGGGCGCATCTGGAGACCGCAGGCGGCACGCTCACCACAGCCGATGCCACCACCGAGACGGAAGCCGCCCAGCAGGCCATGGAGCATTGACATCGACAGCAGAGGCGGCGTGAACGGTCACCTGAGCGGGATCCGGCGCGCGATCGCTGCGCCATGCCCCACCCGGGACGAGAAGGAGCATCACCATGTCCGACAAGCCGTTCAACGGGCACCGGGTCCTGGTACTCGTTACCAACTACGGAGTTGAGCAGGACGAGTTGCTGGTGCCGGTCCGCCGGCTACGGGATGACGGCGCGGACGTCACCATCGCCGCCGTGACTCCCGAGCCCATCCAGACGCTGGTGGGCGACCGGGACCCCGGCGAGACGGTGGAGCCCACCACCACGCTCGAGACAGTGGATCCGGGCGCGCATCAACTGCTGCTGATCCCTGGCGGCACGATCAACGCCGACCAACTCCGCCTGCAGCCCAAGGCCCTTGAAACGATCCGGGCGTTCGCGGCGTCGGGTCGCCCGATCGCTGCGATCTGTCACGGACCCTGGGCCCTGGTGGAAGCCGACGTCCTGCAGGACAAGACCCTGACCTCCTATCCTTCAGTGCGCACCGATGCCCGCAACGCGGGTGCCAAGGACTGGGTCGACGAACCTGTCGTCAGCGACAGCGCAAACGGCTACACCCTGGTCACGTCCCGGACGCCGAAGGATCTCGACGATTTCCTCAACGCCGTCAGCGAGGCCCTGGTCGGTTCCTGAGGATCGCGCGTGTTGCCCAGGGTCTTCCCTTCGCGGGCGAGCGCCGGAGGTGCGCTTGTGGAGCATGCCGGGACGCTCGCGCACACGTAGATCAAGCAGGTGCGGAGAGCTGACGCGCCGTGCGAACCATCGCCGGGCGGCATCAGATACCAGCGGCTGGTTCCGCCGATCTCAGCACTACGGTCCGCGGTGCCACGGAAGCGTTGAGGAAAAGGGTGCCGTCCGTCAGTGCTCCCCGACACAGAAA
>NZ_JBHWVI010000307.1:0-7868 GCF_042737005.1 Streptomyces sp. NPDC060027 | reverse complement strand
GCTCCTCGCTCCGGACGCTCCTCGCTCCGGACGCTCCTCGCTCCGGACGCTCCTCACGCCGGACGCTCCTCACGCCGGACGCTCCTCGCGTCAGCCCCGGCGCCCCTCGCTCCGGACGCTCCTTGCATCGGCGTCTCTCGCGTCAACCCGGCCCCCCGCCGGACGCTCCTCACGCGGGTGTCTCCCGCGTCAGCCCCGGCGCCCCCCGCGTCGGGGCCTCCGCGTCAGCCCCGGCGCCCCCCCCGCGTCGGGGCCTCCGCGTCAGCCCCGGCGCCCCAGCGTCCGGGCCTCCGCGTCAGCCCCGTCGTAGCAGTCGCGTGGCCCCCGCGGCCACCGTCGTCGCCAGGATCCAGCCGAGGAGGATCACCACCGCCGCCAGCCACTGCCAGCCGCCGCGCAGCTGCCAGAAGTCGGCCTGCCCCAGGTCGATGACCGGCAGCAGCAGATCCAGGGCGAAGAGCGAGGCGTTCCACGGGGGATGTCCGTCGCCGTTGGCCGGGGTGTGGCCGGCGTGCGCGAACGCGACCGACGTCGCCGCCCACAGCACCGCCATCCACAGGGCGGCCCGGCCGGGCCGGTACCCGTAGGCGACCGTCCAGTCCTGCGCGTACCCCCAGAGCTTCGCGGCCAGCGGCAGGGTCTCGCGGCGGCGGCGCTGCTTGGCGAGCAGCACCTCGCGGGCGTCCTCGTCCTCACCGGAGTTGCGCAGCACGGTGGCCAGACGCTCGTACGGCTCCGGGTTGTACTCGGCGGTCGCCGCCGCCACCCACTCCAGGCGCCGGGTCAGCGGGAAGGCGCCCTGCGGGACCAGGCTCTCGTACGTGAAACCGCCCATGTGGAGGTTGCCCGGCGTCGGCCAGCTGGACGCCCGGTCGACCAGGTTGACGATCCGCGCCCCGGACAGCACGACCTTGCCGCGCTCGGGCCGTTCGCCGAGGAACCGCAGCTCCGGGGTCTGGACCCGGAGCAGCGACAGCTCCTGGTCGTCGTCGAAGGTGAAGCGGGCCCGTTCGAGGTCGAGCGCGTCACCGAACCGCCCGTCGTCCAGGCGGACCCCGCCCTGGCACTCGAACCGCTGCACCAGCGTGCCGCGCGCGGGTGTGGTGCCGCTGGTCATCACCGGATTGCCGAGGCCCGCGGGGGTCATGTACAGCGTGCGGTTGACGGTCAGCTGGGGGGCGTTGAGGGCGAGCCGGGTGTACGGATTGCTCAGCCGGCTGCCGCGCAGACTCAGCGACACGCCGACGGTGGCGCCGCGCAGGCTCAGCTCACCGTGCGACTCCAGCATCTCGGCCTGGAGGTCCTGTCCGACGGTCATGCCGTCGCCGGTGATGGAACGCCCGCGCCGGTCCCGGTAGACCACGGCCTGGTTGAGCAGCAGGTCCGTGCCGATGTGCGCGTCCGTCAGCCGTACCCCGTTGTGGAAGCGGCAGCGCGGCAGATGAAGATCGCCCTCGGTGTGCAGCCGGGCCGCCTCCAGGCGCGGCACCGCGCAGTCCACCAGCCGTACGGTCGTGAAGCGGGCCTCCGGCAGCAGGACCTCCTTTTCGAACCGGCACCCCTTCAGCTCCACGTACGGCACCACCGTGCCGCCCGCGAGATCGAGCACATCGGTGATCCGCACGCCGGTCAGTTTCAGGGACGCGACCCGGCCCTGGAGGGCGGGCGGCCCGTCGAGCAGCAGCCAGGCGACCATCCGGGCCCGGACACTCCGCTCGGGCCCCCACGGATGGCCGCCGTGCGGATCGTCGACGGTGGTGTCGCCGGCGCGCAGGTCGTACACGCTGCCGTTGCGGAAGGCCTGCCACATCCCGGCTTCGGCGGCGGTCAGTTCGTCCGGCAGGTCCCCGGTGCGGATGCCGGCACCTTCGGTCACGGCACGTCCCTTCCTCCCCAGCTACTCGCGGGTTTCGTACATTCGTGCAATGCCCGCTCAGTGACCGCCCGAACGCTACTGGTGACGAGGATCTTCCGTGGGACCGAAGGTGGCTTGTATCAGCCATTGATACAGGCGTCCGGCGCCTCGGCGCCGTCTGAGAGAATTGTCCCCGTGATCTCCCGAATCGATCTGCGCGGCGACGCCCTCCCCGAGGGTTCCGCCCTGCGCGACCTGCTGCCCCGAGCCGACTTCGACGTCTCGGCCGCCCTGGAGAAGGTGCGACCGATCTGCGAGGCCGTGCATCATCGGGGCGACGCGGCGCTGATCGACTACGCGGAGAAGTTCGACGGAGTACGGCTGGAGTCCGTGCGCGTCCCGGCCGAGGCCCTCGCCGACGCCCTGGAGCAGCTCGACCCCGCCGTGCGCGCGGCCCTGGAGGAGTCCATCCGCCGCGCCCGCCTCGTCCACCGCGAACAGCGCCGGACGACGCACACCACTCAGGTCGTGCCCGGAGGCTCGGTCACCGAGAAGTGGGTGCCCGTCGACCGGGTGGGGCTGTACGTGCCCGGCGGCCGGTCGGTGTACCCGTCGTCCGTGATCATGAACGCCGTCCCGGCACAGGAGGCCGGCGTCCCCTCCATGGCGCTGGCGTCCCCGCCGCAGAAGGAGTTCGGCGGCCTCCCGCATCCCACGATCCTCGCCGCCTGCGCACTGCTCGGCATCGACGAGGTGTACGCGGTCGGAGGCGCCCAGGCCGTGGCGATGTTCGCGTACGGCACCGAGTCCTGCGCCTCGGCCTCCATGGTCACGGGCCCCGGCAACATCTGGGTCGCCGCCGCCAAGCGCTACTTCACCGGCCGCATCGGCATCGACGCCGAGGCCGGCCCGACCGAGATCGCGGTCCTCGCGGACGACACCGCCGACCCGGTGCACGTCGCCGCCGACCTGATCAGCCAGGCCGAGCACGACCCGCTCGCCGCCGCCGTCCTGGTCACCGACTCGGCGGCCCTCGCGGACGCCGTGGAGAAGGAGCTGGAGCCGCAGGTCGCGGCCAGCAAGCACATCGAGGACCGGATCGTCCCGGCCCTGCGCGGCAGGCAGTCCGCGATCGTCCTCGTCGACGGCATCGACGAGGGCCTGCGGGTCGTCGACGCGTACGGCGCCGAGCACCTGGAGATCCAGACGGCGGACGCGGCCGCGGTCGCCGACCGGGTCAGGAACGCCGGAGCGATCTTCGTCGGCCCCTGGGCCCCGGTCTCGCTCGGTGACTACGCGGCGGGTTCCAACCACGTTCTGCCGACCGGCGGTTGCGCCTGCCACTCCTCGGGCCTGTCCGTCCAGTCCTTCCTGCGCGGCATCCACATCGTCGACTACACGAAGGACGCGCTCGCCGACGTGGCGCATCACGTGGTGACGCTGGCGGAGGCCGAGGACCTGCCCGCGCACGGCGCGGCGATCAAAGCAAGGTTCGTCGGAGACGAACAAATGTCGGGCGGTTGGAAGGTAGCCGAGGGCAAGTGACTGGCATCGACGATCTCCCCGTACGGGACGAGTTGCGCGGCAAGACCCCCTACGGCGCACCCCAACTCGACGTCCCCGTACGCCTGAACACCAACGAGAACCCCTACCCGCTGCCCGAGGCGCTCGTCGAGCGGATCGCCGAGCGGGTCCGCGAGGCCGCCTCCGGGCTCAACCGCTACCCCGACCGGGACGCGGTGGAGCTGCGCACCGAGCTGGCCGCCTATCTGACGAAGACCGGCAAGTACCCGGTCGGCACCGAGAACGTGTGGGCGGCCAACGGCTCCAACGAGGTCATCCAGCAACTGCTCCAGACCTTCGGCGGACCCGGCCGCACCGCGATCGGCTTCGAGCCCTCGTACTCGATGCACGCGCTCATCGCGCGCGGCACGGGCACGGCCTGGATCTCGGGGCCCCGCAACGACGACTTCACCATCGGCCTCGCCGCCGCCGAGCGGGCGATCGCCGAGAACCGGCCGGACGTCGTCTTCATCACCACCCCCAACAACCCCACGGGCAACGCGGTTCCGCCCGAGACGGTCCTCGCGCTCTACGAGGCCGCGCAGGCGGCGAAGCCGTCGATGGTCGTGGTCGACGAGGCGTACATCGAGTTCAGCCACGGCGACTCGCTGCTGCCGCTGCTGGAGGGTCGGCCGAATCTCGTCGTCTCCCGGACGATGTCGAAGGCCTTCGGCGCCGCCGGACTGCGCCTCGGGTATCTCGCCGCGCACCCGGCGGTGGTGGACGCCGTCCAGCTCGTACGACTGCCGTACCACCTGTCGGCCGTCACCCAGGCGACCGCGCTGGCCGCCCTGGAACACACCGACACCCTGCTCGGATACGTCGAGCAGCTGAAGGCCGAACGGGACCGGCTGGTCGTCGAACTGCGCGCGGCCGGCTACGAGGTGACCGAGTCGGACGCGAACTTCGTGCAGTTCGGGCGGTTCGCCGACGCCCACGCCGCCTGGCGGAAGATCCTCGACCGGGGCGTCCTGGTCCGGGACAACGGCGTACCGGGGTGGCTGCGGGTCTCCGCCGGAACCCCGGAGGAAAACGACGCGTTCCTCGACGCGGTACGTGACATGAAGAAGGAGCAGAGCGCATGAACCGCGTAGGACGCGTGGAGCGGGTGACGAAGGAGACGTCGGTCCTCGTCGAGATCGATCTCGACGGCTCCGGCAAGGTCGACGTGGCCACCGGCGTCGGCTTCTACGACCACATGCTCGACCAGCTCGGCCGGCACGGCCTGTTCGACCTGACGGTGAAGACCGAGGGCGACCTGCACATCGACTCGCACCACACCATCGAGGACACCGCCCTCGCGCTGGGTGCCGCCTTCAAGCAGGCACTCGGCGACAAGGTGGGGATCTACCGCTTCGGCAACTGCACGGTCCCGCTGGACGAGTCGCTCGCCCAGGTGACCGTCGACCTGTCCGGCCGCCCCTACCTCGTGCACACCGAGCCCGAGAAGATGGCGCCGATGATCGGCGAGTACGACACGACGATGACCCGGCACATCCTGGAGTCCTTCGTCGCCCAGGCCCAGATCGCGCTGCACGTGCACGTGCCCTACGGGCGCAACGCGCACCACATCGTGGAGTGCCAGTTCAAGGCGCTGGCCCGTGCCCTGCGTTACGCCTCCGAGCGCGACCCGCGCGCCGCCGGCATCCTCCCCTCCACGAAGGGCGCGCTGTGACAGGCCTTTCCAGCATCCTGATCGTCGTCGGCCTCTTCCTTCTCGGCGGGATCTACTCCTTCGTCAAGCAGGACATGCCCCGGAGCCTGATCGTGCTGCTCTCCATCGGCGCCGCGATGTGTCTCGTCGCCGGCGTCATGAGGCTGGAGGTGTGGAGTTGAGCGCATCCAAAAAGGTCGTCGTCTTCGACTACGGCTTCGGAAACGTACGGTCCGCCGAGCGCGCCCTCGCCCGTGCGGGCGCCGAGGTCGAGATAACGCGTGACTTCGACACCGCGATGAACGCCGACGGTCTGCTGGTGCCCGGCGTCGGCGCCTTCGCCGCCTGCATGCAGGGCCTCAAGGAGGCGCGCGGCGACTGGATCATCGGCCGCCGGCTGTCCGGCGGCCGTCCCGTCATGGGCATCTGCGTCGGCATGCAGATCCTCTTCTCGCGCGGCATCGAGCACGGCGTGGAGACCGAGGGACTGGACGAGTGGCCGGGCACGGTCGGACCGCTGGAGGCCGACGTCGTGCCCCACATGGGCTGGAACACCGTCGACACCCCGGCCGGCTCACGGCTCTTCGCCGGTCTCGACGCCGACGCGCGCTTCTACTTCGTCCACTCCTACGCCGTCCACGACTGGTCCCTGGAAGTCGGCAACCCGCTGCTGCGCGCACCCGTGGTGACCTGGTCGACGCACGGCAAGCCCTTCGTGGCGGCCGTCGAGAACGGCGCCCTGTCGGCCACCCAGTTCCACCCCGAGAAGTCCGGCGACGCCGGAGCCCAGCTCCTCACCAACTGGATCGGAACACTGTGAGCAAGCTCGAACTCCTCCCCGCCGTCGACGTCCGCGACGGCCAGGCCGTCCGTCTCGTGCACGGCGAGTCCGGGACCGAGACCTCGTACGGCTCCCCCCTGGAGGCCGCTCTGGCCTGGCAGAGCGCCGGCGCCGAGTGGCTGCACCTGGTCGACCTGGACGCCGCGTTCGGCACCGGCGACAACCGGGACCTGATCTCCGAGGTCACCAAGGCGATGGACATCAAGGTCGAGCTGTCCGGCGGCATCCGGGACGACGCCTCCCTGGCGGCCGCCCTCGCGACCGGCTGCACCCGGGTGAACCTCGGCACCGCCGCCCTGGAGACCCCCGAGTGGGTCGCCAAGATCATCGCCGAGCACGGCGACAAGATCGCGGTCGGTCTCGACGTCCGCGGCACGACCCTGCGCGGCCGAGGCTGGACCCGCGACGGCGGAGACCTCTACGAGACGCTGGAGCGCCTCAACTCCGAGGGCTGCGCGCGCTATGTGGTGACGGACATCGCCAAGGACGGCACGCTCCAGGGCCCGAACCTGGAACTGCTGCGCACCGTGTGCGCGGCGACCGACCGCCCGGTGGTCGCCTCCGGCGGGGTGTCCTCGCTGGACGACCTGCGCGCCATCGCCGAGCTCGTGCCGCTCGGCGTCGAGGGCTCCATCGTCGGCAAGGCCCTGTACGCCAAGGCGTTCACCCTCGAAGAGGCCCTGGCGGCGGTAGCCCGGTGAGCGCCGTGCGCCGCGTCACGACCGGGGCGCCCTGGGAGGACGTCTTCGGCTATTCCCGCGCGGTGGAGCTGCCGAACGGCCTGGTCCTGGTGTCCGGTTGCACCTCGGTGGTCGACGGCCAGATCGCCGAGGGCGACCCGTACGAGCAGGCGGTCAACTCCTTCGGCGCCGCGTTCGCGGCACTGGAGCAGTTCGGCCTCGGCCGCGACGACGTCGTCCGTACGCGGATGTACATCACCCATGCCCGGGACGTGGAGGCTGTCGGCCGCGCCCACAAGATGCTGTTCGACGCCGTCCGCCCCGCCGCGTCCATGATCATCGTCGCGGGTCTGGTGGACTCGCGGCTGGTGGTGGAGGTCGAGGTGGAGGCGTTCCGTTCCGCCGAGGACCCCGCTGGACGGTCCGGCGAAGACCCCACAGAACAGGGAGAAGCCCAGTCATGACCCTGGCGGTCCGAGTGATTCCCTGCCTGGACGTGGACAACGGCCGGGTCGTGAAGGGCGTCAACTTCCAGAACCTGCGCGACGCGGGCGACCCCGTCGAGATGGCCAAGGTGTACGACGCCGAGGGCGCCGACGAGCTCACGTTCCTGGACATCACCGCGTCCTCGGGCAACCGTGAGACCACGTACGACGTGGTGCGGCGTACGGCCGAGCAGGTCTTCATCCCGCTGACGGTCGGCGGCGGTGTCCGCACGGCCGAGGACGTCGACAAGCTGCTGCGGGCCGGCGCCGACAAGGTCGGCGTCAACACGGCCGCCATCGCCCGGCCCGACCTCATCCGGGAGATCGCGGAGCGGTTCGGGCGGCAGGTGCTCGTGCTGTCGGTGGACGCGCGCAGGACCGAGGGCGGTTCCTTCGAGGTGACCACCCACGGCGGTCGCCAGGGCACCGGCATCGACGCCGTCGAGTGGGCCCACCGGGCCGCCGACCTGGGCGCGGGCGAGATCCTGCTCAACTCGATGGACGCGGACGGCACGAAGGACGGCTACGACATCGAGATGATCGAGGCCGTACGCAAGCACGTCACCGTTCCGCTGATCGCCAGCGGCGGTGCCGGCCGGCTCGGTCACTTCCCGCCGGCCATCGAGGCGGGCGCCGACGCGGTGCTGGCCGCGTCCGTCTTCCACTTCGGGGACCTGCGGATCGGCGAGGTCAAGGAGAGCCTGCGCGAGGCGGGACATCCCGTCCGCTGACGATCCCGCGCCACCGCACCACCGTTCACGGCCCGCACCCGGGCAGCCTCCGCTGCCGC
>NZ_JBHWVI010000306.1:0-7933 GCF_042737005.1 Streptomyces sp. NPDC060027 | reverse complement strand
GATGCCTTACCTCTCCCGCATATGACTCCAGCGACCACGCAGCCCGGACGGCGGCGAACGATTGGGTGACGATGAAAAGTAAGTACTCAACACTGGTTGACATGCTCCAGGCCCGCGCTGAGGAGCATCCTCGTCGCGAGGCTTACAGTTTTCTGTCGAACGGCGAAGAGGTATCCGATTCGCTGACCTACGCGGAACTGGGCCTGAAGGCACGGTCCATTGCCGCGCTGCTGGTCGACCGGGGACTCACGGGCAAGCGGGTGCTGCTCATGCACCCGACCGGACTGGATTTCGTGGCCGCGCTGTTCGGGTGCTTCTACGCGGGGGTCACGGCGGTTCCGGTCGTTCCGGAGGAGAGCGGTTACCGGTGGCGCACGGACCGGCTGCGACGGTTACTGAGCGACTGCGACCCGGCAGCACTGATGGTGGCATCGGGTGATAACGCGGGGCGGGACGACGACGGCACTGGCCTTCCTCCTCTGTTGTACAGCGGCGAGACGGCGGCGGTGAACGGCTTCGAGCCGGTCGCCGTCGATCCAGGCTTTCCGGCGATCCTCCAGTACACGTCGGGTTCGACATCCCTACCCCGCGGCGTGATGGTGACGCATCGCAACGTGATCGGTAACGTCGTCATGCTGGAGAGGATGTTCGGCCAGCCCGAGGGCGCCACCACGGTCGGCTGGCTGCCGCTCCATCACGATCTGGGGCTCTTCGGCAACGTCCTGCGTTCCGCGTACTCCGGCGGTCGCTGCGTACTCATGTCCCCGATGTCGTTCATCCGGCGCCCGGTCCGCTGGCTGCAGGCCATTTCCAGGTTCGGCGCCTTCACCAGCGGAGGCCCGAACTTCTCCTTCGACCTCTGTGCCGACAAGGTCTCCGAGGAGCAGGCGCGGCAGCTGGACCTGAGCTGTTGGGGGACCGCGTTCAACGGCGCCGAGCCGGTGCGGGCGGCGACCATCGAGCGTTTCAGCCGTGCGTTCGGTTCGAGCGGATTCAGCCGGAGGTCGTTCTCGCCCGGCTACGGTCTCGCCGAGGCGACCCTGCTCGTCTCCGGCACGGGACATGATCAGGAACCCTTGGTGCTTCAGGTGTCCGCCGCCGCGCTGCGGAAGGGCCGGGTGGCGCCCGCGGAGCCCGGCGCGGAGGCCACGGCTTCGCTGGTCTCCTGCGGTCCCCCCTGTGAGGGGCTCCGCACGGAGATCGTGGATCCGGAGACCCGCCGCCCGCTGGGAACGGGTGAGATCGGGGAGATCTGGGTGAACGGCGAGACGGTGGCCGCGGGGTACTGGAACCACCCCGGGGAGTCGGCCTATACGTTCGCAGCCGTGCTTAACGAACAGACAGCCGGCGGTGACCGGGCCGGGTGGCTGCGGACCGGTGATCTGGGCACGCACGTCGACGGTGAGCTGGTGGTCACCGGCCGCCTTAAGGATCTCATCGTGGTCCGGGGGGCGAACCACTACCCGCAGGACATCGAGAGCATAGGTCCGGACAGGTTCCGCGCGCTGCGGGCCGGTTGCGCCGCGGCCTTCCCCATAGAGGAAGGCGGGACCGAGAAGATTGTGGTGGTGCACGAGTATCGGCCGGATCCCGCCGTCGACCCGGCGCAGGTGGTGGAGCACATCCGCCGGAAGGTCGCCGCCGAACACGGGCTGTTCATCGACCGTGTCGTCCTCACCGCCTACGGGCAGGTGCCCAAGACGTCGTCCGGGAAGCTGCAGCGTTCACTGTGCCGCGAAAGACTGGCCGCCGGAACGCTGAAGATCCTCCACGACGACCAGGTGGGCTCCGTCGGCTCTGACGAGGAGGCCGGGACCCAGGAGGTCACCGACCAGCTGCGGCGCCTTGTGGCCGGACTGCTGAACCGGCCCGTCGGCAAGGACGAACTGCGTACGGCCCTGTCGTCGATGGGGCTGGACTCACTGCGCGGCATCGAACTCCAGGAACTGATTCAGGGGCATTTCGGAGTCGAAGTCGATCTGTCGGACCTGCTCGGCAGCTGGAGCGTGGCGGACCTCGGACGGCACATCCACGGAGCACGGCAGGCGGAGGCAGCCGACGGTCCAGGTAAAGCCCCTGCGTCCGGCAGTCCAGGTGAAGCCTCCGCGTCCGCAGGCGCGGGTGAAGTCCCCGCTCCCGGCGGCGGGAAGGACGAGCCCGCCGCCGGGGAGAGCGACATGTTCCCCCTGACCGACCTTCAGCAGGCTTACCTGGTCGGACGCTCCGATGAGTACGAACTCGGCGGTATCGGCTCCCAGATCTACCTGGAGTACCGCCATCACGGCCTCGACACCGGTCAGCTGGCCGAGAACTGGCTCAAAGTCGTCCGCCGGCACGAGATGCTGCGGGCCGTCGTGACCCCGGAGGGTAAGCAGCACGTGCGGCTCTCCCCGCAGGACTGCGCCCTCGTCGTCGAGGACCTATCGACACGCCCCGATGCCGAGGAACAGGTCCAGGCCACCCGCGAGCGGATGTCCCGGCAGGTCCACGACCCGGAGACCGGTCCGCTGTTCGAGCTGCGCGCCTGCCGACTCCCGGGCGACGAGACCGTCGTACACATAAGTTTCGATCTCCTTATGGCCGACGCGCGCAGCCTCATGCTCGCGCTGAAGGAGTGGGGGGCCTTCTACCTCGGCCGGGGCCCGGCGGAAGCGGTGAGCAGCCCGTCCTTCCGGGACTTCGTCGCCCGCCGTGCCCGGCGGTCGGCAACCGCTGCGGACCAGGCGCTGCGCAGCCGCGCGATCGGTCTTCCGCCGGGGCCGGCCATACCGCTCGCCACGGATCCCTCCTCGCTCGGCCGGCCCGTGTTCCGGCGGCGCGCCACTCACCTCGACGCCCCGGCATGGCGTCGCCTGCAGGATCAGGCGAAGGCGCGCGGAGTCACCCCGGCCGCGCTCGTGGGCGCCGCCTTCAGCGAAATCCTGGCCCTGTACAGCGAGGGCCGCGCGTTCTCACTGACCGTCACCTCCTTCGACCGCCCCTCCACCGAGGTGGGCACGGGAGTGATCGGCGAGTTCACCGACCTGCTGCTGGTAACGGTGCCCGCGACGGGCGGGGTGTTCGAGGAGCGGGTGCACGGCTTCTCCCGCGCCCTGCTGGCCTCTCTCGACAAGCGGTGGGCCAACGGCCTTGCGCTGCTGCGCGAACGCTCCCAGCTCGTCGGCGCGACCACGAGACCGTTGGCGCCGGTGGTCTTCACGAGCCTGCTCGACGAGGACGCTGGCGGTCTGTCATGGCTGGGCAAGGAGGCGTACGCCACCTCTCGGACGCCTCAGGTGTGGCTGGACCACCAGGCGATGCTGGAAGGCGACCGAGTGAAGATTACCTGGGACGCGGTGGACGAGCTGTTCCCGCCGGGCCTCCTCGACGACATGTTCGGCGCGTATCTGCGCCTCCTCGCCCAGCTGGCCGAGCGCGAGAGCTGGTGGCTGCCCGGACGGACACTCGCGGGACTGGCCGGACTGGAGGCCGTCGAGACCCCCGTGCCAGACCGGCCGGCGGGAGGCATGCTGCTGCACGGCCTGGTGCTGGAGCAGGCGGAGCGTACCCCGGACGCGGTCGCGGTGATCGCCGGAGCTCGACGCGTGACCTACGCGGAGCTGGTGGCGGCGGCCCGGTCACTCGCCGGTCGGCTGGGGGACGCCGGCATCGGACGCGGTGACCTGGTGGCCGTGTCGGTTCTGAAGAGCCTGCATCAGGTCGTGACCGTGCTCGGCGTGCTGCTCGCCGGCGCGGGATACCTCCCGTTGGACCCTGCGGCCCCGGCGCGTCGGCGTACCGAGATGATCGAGGAGAGTGGCGCGGCAGCTCTCGTGGTGGCCGGTCCGTACGACGTGAGCGTGGGCGCCATTCCGCTGTTCGACGCAGAGGCGGTTCTGGACGGGTCAGCGGCCGCACCGGCGGGCCGGCCGGTCCCGGCGGCCGACCCCGGCGACGTGGCCTACGTCATCTACACCTCCGGGTCCACCGGCCGCCCCAAGGGTGTCGCGATCGAGCACCGGTCGGCGGTGAACACCGTGACCGACATCAACAGCCGGTTCGGGGTGAACGCCCGGGACCGGGTGCTCGCGGTCACTCCGCTGACGTTCGACCTCAGCGTGTACGACCTCTTCGGCCCGCTGGCGGCCGGTGGCGCAGTAGTCGTGCCGGACAACGCGGACCGCCACGACCCCCGGCACTGGCGGCAGTTGATCCACGACGAAGAAGTGACAGTCTGGAACTCCGTTCCTTCGCTTCTGCGCCTGTTGTGGGAACAGGACACGGAACCGGGCGCGTGGGGCAAGTCTCTGCGACTCGCTCTGCTCAGCGGTGACTGGATCCCGGTACCGTTGGCGTCCGCCGTGCGGACGGACATGCCCGATGTGCGGCTGGTGAGCCTGGGCGGGGCGACCGAAGCGGCCATCTGGTCGGTGCTGCACGAGATCAAGGAGGTCCGGCCCGGCTGGCGGAGCATTCCCTACGGCCGTGCGATGCGGGGCCAGGGTGCCCATGTGCTGGACGGCCATCTGGAACCCCGCCCGATCTGGGTACCGGGCCCGTTGTTCCTGTCCGGTGAGGGACTGGCCCGTGGGTACTGGCGGGACGGCGAGCGCACCGCGGCGAGCTTCGTCACCACAAGTGACGGCCGCCGCCTGTACCGCACCGGCGACATCGCCCGGCTGCTGCCGGACGGGAACCTCGAACTGCTGGGCCGTGAGGACGAGCAGGTGAAGATCCAGGGCCATCGCATCGAACCGGGCGAGGTGGAGAGCGCGTTGAACCGCCATCCGGCCGTCATCGGGTCGGTGGCGGGGGCCATCGGTCCTCGCGACGGCGTGCGGCGGCTGGCGGCGTACGTCCGCCTGACGAAAGATGCCGCCACCACGGTGGAGGAGCTGCGGGAGCACATGGCCGGCACGGTGCCGCGCTATCTGGTGCCGGACATGATCCGCACGGTGCCCGACTTCCCGCTCACCGAGAACGGGAAGGTCGACCGTGCCGCGTTGTTCTCGGCTCCGGTGGACGACGTGCCGCCCGCCACGGGCGCGGCGGCCGTCACCACCGGCGGTTGCGGGGCGGTGGAGCGCACGGTGCTCGACATCGTCGCATCGGCCCTGCTGGATGTGTCGAACGAGGAATACTCCGACTTCGGCACCGATACCTCCTTCGCCGAGCTGGCCCTCACGTCGATGCACATCCAAGTCCTGATGGCCAGGCTGGAGAAAGAGTTCGCGTTCCGGCCCACAATCGCTCAGCTGCATGTCATGAAGAACCTCGGGGAACTCGTCACGTACTACGCGGAGCACTCATGAGCACTTCGGTCACACCGCCCCGCGCCGAAGACAGCGAGCGCGGCGAAACATTTTCCCCCTCCGGGGTCTCGGCCAGAGCGGCCGTGGAAAGCCTGGAGGAGTTCCTCGGCGGGTACTGGGAGCCGGACAGCCGCCTTTCCGTACGCCAGGTGCTGTCGACCGACGACGGTGACGACCTGCCCTGGAAAGCGGTCGAAGCTCTCTTCGAGTGGGGCTTCCAGGACTACCTCGTGCCCGCGGAGTTCGGCGGCCAGCTGAACTGCCTGGAGGAGCTGTTCCAGGTCTGCCGCGCGATCTCCCGACGGGACGTACGGCTCGTCGTCGCCTACGGAAGCGGGATGCTGGGCGCCAACCCGGTTTGGTTGTGGGGCGACGCCGGGCAACGGGGCTGGCTGGCGGGACGCGTACTGGCCGGTGACCTCGGCTCGTTCGGCATGTCCGAGCGCGATCACGGCAGCGACCTGGCCAACTGTGAGTTCACGGCCCGGCGGGACGGCGGCTCGTTCCGTCTCACCGGGGAGAAGTGGCCCATCGGAAACGCCACCAGAGGCACCTTCGTCACCCTCTACGCGAAGACCGGACCCAGCAAGTTCTCCCTGCTCCTGGTGGACAAGTCGGCACTCCCCGAGTCGGGTTGGGCAAATCTACCCAGGGTGATGACGCTCGGCCTGCGGGGACACGACCTGAGCGGCCTAACCTTCGAGGACTGCGAGGTTCCCGCCTCGTCGGTCATCGGGACTGGCGGCACCGGGATCGCCCAGACCCTGAAGACGCTCCAGATAACCCGGACCATCATCGCCGCGACTTCGCTGGGAACCCTGGACACCGGGCTGCGCATCTGCCTGGAACATACCCGGCAGCGACACCTGTACGGCGCGGCAATCGAGGAACTCCCGCTGATCCGCGATCTGTTGACCGGGGTCTATCTCGACATCCTCATCGGCGAATGCGTGTCGCTTCCGGCCACCCGCGCGCTGACGCTGCTCCCGGAGCGGCTGAGCCTGTGGTCGTCGGTGGTCAAGTACCTCGTCCCGGAGATCGTGGAGGAGGGGATGACGCAGCTGTCTAAGGTCCTCAGCGCCCGCTACTACCTCCAGGACACCGAACGCTCCCGTCTGTTCCAGAAACTTCAGCGTGACCACGCGGTGGTGGGAATCTTCGAGGGTACGAGCCACGTCAACCTCTCCGTCATCGCGAGCCACCTCTGCGCCCTGCCCGCCACCGGCACGGCCCCTGACGACGACCTGCTGAGGCAGATCTTCGGCACCTCGGGCACAACGGCCGTATGGCGTCCGGACGGAGAGGACCTGCGCCTGCTGTCACCGGGTCCGGATCCGGCGTCGGCTGGCTGGGCGCACGTTAAGCAGGAGATCGCCGGGCGTGTCGGCGCGGAGCCGGTGAACGCCGAGATCCTGGACGCGATGGACCGTCTGGACGCCGTGAGGTCCGGGCACGAGCAGCGTGCCGCGGGAATGGGCCTCGGTTCCTCCCCGCGGATGCCGTCGCGCGGCTTCAACGAGGCCCGTACCTGGGCACTTCTGCACGCGGCGTCCTGCTGTGTGCTCACCTGGTGGTACTCGCGCGAGGAAGAGGGCGCCCTGGACCCACCCTTCGCCGACGGGGAGTGGCTGGTGCTGTGCCTGTGGAGGCTGCTGCAACGGTTCGACAGCACCGTGATGCTGCCGGAGCGCTACGCACGGGACGCCGCGGCCTGGATGTCCGGCCAGTACGTGAACGACCGTTCCTTCTCCCTCACTTCCACCCGGCTCAGCAGGTGAACCAGTCAACTGCCGACCCGCTCCCAGCTCTTTCATCCCCAGGAGGAAATCGACCGTGCGGACAGAAACGCACAGCAGCGCCCCACCCACCCTGGACGCTCGGTCCTGGTACCGGTGCCGCCGCCCCCAACAGGACCCCCGGCTGCGGATCATCTGTTTCCCACATGCAGGTGGCTCCGCCAGCTTCTTCCGTTCCTGGCCGGAGCATCTGCCGGAAGGTGTCGAGCTGGTCGCCGCCCAGTACCCGGGACGGGGCGACCGGCTCGACGAGCCGGCACCGGCCGAGCTGCGCCGACTGGCCGACCATGCGGCTGCCGCGCTGCAACCGCTCCTGGACCGCCCTTACGTACTCTTCGGGCAGAGCATGGGCGCCCTCGTCGCCTACGAGGTCGCCTTGAGACTGGAGGCCGCCGGCCTCAGAACACCGGTGCGGCTCGTCGTGTCCTCCTGCGCCGCACCATCGGGAAAGCACCGCTCCCGTGGGCTGGGCAGGGCCGGTGACGAGGAGTTGCTGCGGGGACTGCGGGAGATCGGCGGGGACGATGTGCGCCTTCCCACCGATCCCGAACTCCTCTCCCTGATCCTGCCCGTGACCCGGGCCGACATGGCGATGGCCGACCGCTATCTGCCCCTGCCTGCCACGGCAGTCTCCGCCCCAGTGACCGCCGTGGCAGGCGACACGGACACCGGGGTGGACCTCTCACAGGCCAGCCTGTGGGCACGCCATACGACAGGTGGCTTCGGCATGCAGGTCTTCCCTGGGGGCCACTTCTACCTGGTGGGCCAGGAGGAGAGGCTAATCGGAAACATCATGCGCCTCGTCACCGAAACGGACACCGGCGACTGACTCGGGCGACGGCACCA
>NZ_JBHWVI010000305.1:0-8111 GCF_042737005.1 Streptomyces sp. NPDC060027 | reverse complement strand
CCGTTGTCCGTCTCCCCCGCGTCGAGAAGGGTCACGCCGCCACCGTTCCCGCCCGGTACGCCGCGGCGAGCGGGCTCCGAGCGAACTCCTGCCCCGTACGGCCGCGTTGAGCGGCGGGGTGACCCCGTACCCCCGAACGCCCGCCGGAACGCCCCCTGTTCGCGCCGGAGGGCCCTGCTAGCCCTCCGGACACACCTCAGCCCCGCCCTCCATCAGGAGGACGGGGCTGTCGGCGTCAGAACACTCAGTGCCAGCTGTGCGGGGCCCGGAAGCCGGGCTCGCGCTCCAGGCGGCGCCAGCCTGCCTTGCGGTGGGCGCGGTGGGCAGGAGCGGCATCAGTGGGAGCAGCGGCGGCACGGGCCAGGAGGATGGCCGTTATGGCGGCGACCTCCTCGGGCTCGGCGTGGCCCTTCTCGACGCGGATGTCAGGGGTGCTCATAGGTTTCAGTCTCCATGAGAGAGGTTTCCGCGGGGGTACCGCGGAGGATCCGCAGGGTTACTGCGGGGGGTTGCCGTGCTTGCGGGAGGGCAGGTCCGCGTGCTTGGTGTGCAGCATCGCGAGCGACTTGATCAGGACCTCGCGGGTCTCCGCGGGGTCGATGACGTCGTCGACCAGACCGCGCTCCGCGGCGTAGTAGGGGTGCATCAGCTCGGCCTTGTACTCCTTGACCATGCGGACGCGCATCGCCTCGGGATCGGCGGCATCGGCGATCTGGCGGCGGAAGATGACGTTGGCGGCACCTTCGGCGCCCATCACGGCGATCTCGTTCGTGGGCCAGGCGTAGGTGAGGTCGGCCCCGATGGACTGGCTGTCCATGACGATGTAGGCACCTCCGTACGCCTTGCGCAGGATGAGAGAGATCCGCGGCACCGTCGCGTTGCAGTACGCGTACAGCAGCTTCGCGCCGTGCCGGATGATCCCGCCGTGCTCCTGGTCGACGCCCGGGAGGAACCCAGGCACGTCCAGCAACGTGATGATCGGGATGTTAAAAGCGTCACACATCTGGACAAAGCGTGCAGCTTTTTCGGACGCCTCGATGTCGAGCACACCCGCGAGGCTCTGCGGCTGGTTGGCCACGATGCCGACGACCATGCCGTCGAGACGGGCCAGCGCGCAGATGATGTTGCGGGCCCAGCGCTCGTGGACCTCCAGGTAGTCGCCGTCGTCGACGAGCTCCTCGATGACCTTGGTCATGTCGTACGGGCGGTTGCCGTCGGCCGGGACCAGGTCCAGCAGCACCTCGCTGCGGCGGTCGGCCGCGTCCGCGGAGTCGGCGCGCGGCGGGTTCTCACGGTTGTTCTGCGGGAGCATCGACAGGAGGTAGCGCACCTCGGCGATGCAGGTCTCCTCGTCGTCGTACGCGAAGTGGCAGACGCCGGAGGTCTCCGCGTGGACGTCGGCGCCGCCCAGGCCGTTCTGGGTGATCTCCTCGCCGGTGACCGCCTTGACCACGTCCGGGCCGGTGATGAACATCTGCGAGGTCTCGCGGACCATGAAGACGAAGTCGGTCAGCGCCGGGCTGTAGGCCGCGCCGCCCGCGCACGGGCCGAGCATCACCGAGATCTGCGGGATGACGCCGGAGGCCCTGGTGTTGCGCTGGAAGATGCCGCCGTAGCCGGCCAGCGCGGAGACGCCCTCCTGGATCCGGGCGCCCGCGCCGTCGTTCAGCGACACCAGGGGCGCGCCGGCCGCGATGGCCATGTCCATGATCTTGTGGATCTTCGTGGCGTGGGCCTCGCCCAGCGCGCCGCCGAAGATGCGGAAGTCGTGCGCGTACACGAAGACCGTGCGGCCCTCGACCGTGCCCCAGCCGGTGATGACACCGTCGGTGTACGGCTTCTTGGCCTCCAGGCCGAACCCGGTCGCCCGGTGCCGGCGCAGCTGCTCGACCTCCTGGAACGAGCCCGCGTCCAGCAGCAGCTCGATGCGCTCCCGGGCGGTCAGCTTGCCCTTGGCGTGCTGCGCCGCGGTCGCCTTCTCACTGGGGCCCCGCAGCGCCTCCGCACGGATGGCGTGCAGTTCCGCCACACGTCCGCGCGCGTCCGTCGGTTCGCCTGTGGGGCTCGTGGAGCTTGCGGTGTCGGCCTCGTCCAAAACGGTCATGTAGTGACCTTACGAAGTCCACCAAGGAAAGAGGCCCGTCGACTCTGCACAGTCTCCGGACCGTTTTCCTGGTACCCCTGAACAGAACCGCCACCACATGCAGGCGATCTGACTGCTCAGAGGGGCCTGAGCTTGTAGAGATCACACAAACCCATCGGCCGAGAGCCACCTCACATTCACGCGGGGCACATGCCGTCACCAGGGTGACGCGGACCTCCGTTCGAGGGTCCGCGCACCCCGCGGCGACGGATCAGCAGCCGCCGCAGTTGTAGTAGATGACGTCCCAGTGGTTGCCCTCGTCGGCGTAGATGTTGCCGGCGCCGGACTTGTACTGCGGGGCGCCGTCGCCGCGCAGGCCCATGTAGGTGAAGTTGTTCTTGATGTAGGCGGTGACGCAGGTGTTCTTGCCGTAGTCGAGCTTGTAGCCGTTCCAGTGCGAGTACGTGCCGCCGGCGTGGCCGGTCTCGGTGCCGCCGGTGATGTTCAGCGCGCAGCCGCTGGACCCCTTGAGCGTCTGGGCACCCTGCGCGGTGGCGAGGTTGAGCTGCTCGAACGACGTACAGGTGGAGTTGTTGCGGTCGGAGCAGCCACCGGAGGACGACCAGGTGACGCCGACCTGGCGGAACATCGAGGTCGCGGTGGCGTGACTGATCTTGGTGACGGCGAAGGCGTCGGTGGCGGTGCCGACGACGGCGATACCGGGGGCCACGACGAGAGCGAGGGCGGTCAGCGCGGACCTGAACTTCATATGGGGGGACCTTTCCTGCGGAGGACCGTCGGGCGGCCGTACGGACGTACGGCCGTGCTTCCTGTGGGGCGGCTGTGCAGGGGGTGCACGCAGATGGTGCCCGAGTTCTACGCGCGTCCGCCAGAGGGCGGACCGAGATGACTCACCGTGACGCCGGAAGCGCGCTCCGAATAATGTTGAAACTTGAACGGAATAGGTCTACGGTTGCCCTTGTTGAGCTCGTTGAACATTCAACAGATTGACGCCGTGGCTCGGAACCGAACCGCGGCCCGTCCCCCCAAGGAGCACGTCATGGGCATCTTCGGCCGCAAGACCACCGACACCGCCGAGTCCTCGGCCACCGCGACGGCCACCGCCGTCAACCCGGACCTGGCCGCGCTGACCGGCGACTACACCATCGACCCGGCGCACTCGACGATCGGCTTCGTGGCGCGGCACGCGATGGTCACCAACGTCAAGGGCAAGTTCAACGACTTCGAGGGCACGCTGCACCTGGACGGCGGCGACCCGGCCAGGTCGACGGCCACCCTCGACGTCAAGATGGACAGCATCGACACCGGGTCCGCGGACCGCGACGGTCACCTGAAGAGCGCCGACTTCTTCAAGACCGACGAGTTCCCGGCGATGACCTTCCGCTCCGTCAAGGCGGAGGCCCTGGGCGGCGACGACTACCGGATCACCGGCGACCTGGAGATCCTCGGCACCACCAAGCAGATCTCCATCGACCTGGAGTTCAACGGCGCCGCGAAGGACCCGTTCGGCAACGAGCGCGTGGGCTTCGAGGGCAAGGCCGAGATCCTGCGCTCCGAGTGGGGCCTCACCTGGAACGCGGCCCTGGAGACCGGTGGCGTCCTCGTCTCCGACAAGATCAAGCTGAGCTTCGACATCTCGGCGATCAAGAACGCCGGCTGAGCCGTCGGCTCCCGCCGACCCGCGCCGGCCGAACCGTTCGCTCCGGCGGCACCCCGAGCGCGCCCGCCCTCCTGCTCCCCTCGGGGAGAGGGCGGGCGCTCCGGCGTCCGGGCACACGCCGACGCGTACGCCGGTGTCCACGGCCCCGACAGCGGGCACTCCGCCGTCCGCCCGCCCTCACGTCACCCGGCGCCCGGCCTCCAGTTCGCCGATCACGGCCCGCAGGCGCGCGGCTCTGGTCTCCGGCGTGCGCGCCCTCAGCAGGCCCACCACGGCCAGGTACTGATCGGTCTTGGCGAGGCCGTCGAAGAACCGCCGGGCCCGCGGGTTCTCCCGGAGCGCCGCGGCGAGATCGTCCGGCACCGTGGCCTCCCTCTGCGACGCGTACGCGGCCGCCCATCTGCCGTCCGCCCGCGCGGCCTCGACCTCCGCCAGGCCACCGGGCCGCATGCGCCCGGCCGCGGTGAGCTCCTCGACCCGCCGCACGTTCACCGTCGACCACAGACTGCCCGGCCGGCGTGGCGTGATCCGCTGGAGGAAGTAGGCGTCGTCGAACCCCTTGCGGTGACCGGTGATCCAGCCGTGGCAGAGCGCCACGTCGTTGACGTCCGCCGCGCTCACGGAGACCAGCCCGGCCCCCTTCTTCGCGACCTTCACCCACACGGCGGAGCGATGTCCCGCGTGGGCGGTCAGCCACGCGTCCAGCCGGTCCGCGTCCGCGAAGGTCTCGAACCCTGACGCGCTCTCTGCCCCATCGAGGTTGGCCATGGAAGAACGCTAGGACTTCCTCGGGTCTTCGGGTCGATTCCTGTCCCGAAGTCTTCGGGTCGATTCCTGTCCCGAAGGGGCTCCGATTTCGCCGCGTTCTCTGTGCGCCCGCCGGGAATTCATGAGTGTTCACAATGAAAGCAACAGAATTGTTGACACTTTTGTGGACAGCGAATTACGTTCGCGGAACAAGAGCGAACAGGGCGTCGGCAGATCGAATGTGCCGCGAAATCGAAGATGCCGCGAAGGGGAGAAATCTCAGTGAAGCACAGGGCAGTGAAGCGCAGGACCGTGGTCATGGGCATCGGAGCGACCGCGGGAGCCGCGGTGGCCGGCGGCTTCGCCCTGAACGCGAACGCGAACGGCACGTCCACCGCCACATCGGCGGGCACCCTGGTCTTCGACAAGGACGCCTACACCGAGCTGACGACGACCATCACGGATGCCGACGGCAAGGACCGCGAGGTGGTCTACCACTTCTGGAAGGCCGTCACCTATGTCGCCGACCCGGTTGACGCGAAGTACCAGAGCCTGAACGTCAGCGTCCCCGTCTCGATCGACGGCATCGCCGTGGATGCGACCGGCGCGCCCATCGTCTTCGCCAACTCGGTGGGCGGCTACATGCCCTCGTCCGTGGCGGACGCCACCGGTGTGGGCGGCGCGGGCATGACCGGCGGACCCGGCGGCGGTACCGGCGGCCCCTCCGCCGGCGCCTCGGCGTCCACGAGCGCCCCGGCCTCCGCGAGCGGCGGGACCGGCGAGGTCCCGTCCGGCGGCAACGCGATGGTGAACGCCCAGGGCGGCATGGTCAACCTCGGCAAGCTGGGTCTCGCGGCGGGCTACGTCGTCGTGGAGCCGGGCGCACGCGGCCGGACGCTCACCGACGCGGACGGCGCCTACTACGGCACCGCGCCCGCCGCGATCGTCGACCTCAAGGCCGCGGTGCGCTACGTCCGCGCCAACAAGGGCGTCATCCCCGGCGACACCGACCGGATCGTCTCCACGGGCACCAGCGCGGGCGGCGCGCTGTCGTCGCTGCTGGGCGCGTCCGGCGACAGCCGCATCTACGACTCCTACCTGAAGGAGCTCGGCGCCGCCGACGCGAGCGACGCGATCTTCGCGACCGGTGCCTGGTGCCCGATCACCGACCTGGAGCACGCCGACGGCGCCTACGAGTGGAACTGGGGCGCCAACGTCACCGCGAGCACCGGCAAGGTCGTCGACCAGACCGTCTCCAGGGCGCTCCGGTCGCAGTTCGCCGAGTACCAGGCCGGCCTGAAACTGCGCGGTTCGAACGGCTTCGGTCCGCTGAACGCCCGCAACCTCGACGCGTACCTGGTCATGACGTATCTGCAGCCCTCGGCCGGCAAGTACCTCGCGGACCTTTCGGACGCGGACCGCGCGACCTACCTGGCCGCGAACCCCTTCATCACCTGGTCCGGCGGCGAAGCGACGTTCACGTGGGAGGACTTCCTGACCCACGTGGGCGCCCGCAAGAAGACGACACCGGCCTTCGACGCCTTCGACCTCTCCGCGGGCGAGAACAACGAGTTCGGCAAGGGCAAGGCCGAGGCCCGTCATTTCACGGCGTACAGCCTGAAGAACGACACCACCGGCGTGACCGGCAAGCGGCTCGAGAGCGACATCCCCGAGAAGCTGAACCTGATGAACCCGATGTACCACCTCCGGCGGGACAACCCGGGCCGCTCCAGGCACTGGTGGATCCGTCTCGGCACCAAGGACTCCGACACCTCGCTGACGGTCTCGGCGAACCTCGCGGCCGCCGCGCGCAACCTGGGCGACGACGTCGACCACTTCTACTACTGGGACGAGGGCCACGGCTCGAACATCGACCCGGGCGAGTTCCTCGCCTGGATCGCCAAGGTGACGGGCCACAGGCAGCGCGCCGCCAAGTAGCGCCGGCTCCCTCAGAAGCCGCCGCCGAAGTCTCCGCCGCCACCGAAGTCGCCGCCCCCGCCGTCCCCGAAGCCGCCGCCGAAGTCGCCCGCGTCGAAGTCGGCACCGGAGACGTCGCCACCGTCGTAACCGCCGCCGAAGTCGCCGTATCCGGTGCCGTAGGCGGCCCCGTAAGAAGGGCTCGCCATCATGCTGCCGAGCACGGTGCCGACGAGGAGGCCGGGCAGCAGGCCGCCGCCGAAGTAGCCGCCCGCCCAGGGGCCGTACGCCGGACCCGCGTCCCAGTACGGACGGCGGCCGTGGTCCGTCTCGACCTCGCGGACCGCCGGGTCCTCGCCGTCGGCGAGACGGATCCAGTCCGCCTTGCAGACCGGGACCTCGCGGGAGGCGCCCCCGGCGGGTGTCCAGGCCGCGTCGGCGACGGACGGGCCGTGCCGGGGGTCGAAGAAGCAGGGCGCGCGGCGTTCGGGGACCGGACGGCCCTCGCGGCGCGCGGCCAGCACGGCGAGGGAGAAGCGGCCCTCCTCCAGGGACTGGGTGACAGCGCGTACGTCCTCGGGGCGCTGGGCCGCGCCCATGAAGGACTTCGCCTGCTCGTAGGCGTCCAGCGCGCGTTCGTAGTCGGCGCGCATCGCGTCGTCGGCGCCCGCCTCCGCGGGGTGGAAGTCGAGACGGTCCAGTTCCTCGCCGAAGGCTGTGATGTCCTCGTCCACGACCACGCGGAGCCTGTCGAGCGCGGCCCGCTGCTCCTCCTCCTTGCGGCGCCGGTTGCGGCGTACGACCGTGTACGCGCCCGCGCCGCCGACGAGGGCCACCGCGCCGACCGCGACCAGCGCCCCCGTGGAGACGCCTCCGTCGCCCGTGCCGCCGCCGCCCCAGCTCGCGGGGGCGGCACCGCGGATGTTGGTGAGCGCGCGGTCCGTGAAGTCGTTCAGCTGGGTGTTCGCGTCCTTCACGCCCTGGACGCTGGTGACGAGGTTCTGCACGGCGGAGCGGGACATCACCGCGGAGTCGGCGCGGGCGTCGAAGCGGTCGCCGAGCCTGACCTCGTAGAGGCCGGTGATCCCGGTGGCGGTGCGCAGGTTCTGGAAGAGGTTCTGGGTGGGGAAGTCCGCGGGGAGCACGGCGACGAAGACGGGCTTGTCCGCCTTCTTGATCTTGGCGGCGAGAGCGTCGGCCTCCGGCGCCGAGAGCTGGGCGGAGGCGGCCGGGTCCACATAGACGGGGCTCTCGCGAAGGGCCGCCGCGACGGTGGAGACGTCGGTGGCCGCGTGGGCCCGGGGCGCCGGGAACCACAGCGCCGCCAGGGCCGCGAGCGCCAGTGCGACCAACAGGCCCGGAAGTCCTCGGGTGTGTGCGACCCTCATGCCTTCGAAGCTACCCGAACCAGAACAAAACTGGGCATCGGGGAGGCGGCGGCCTCCTGCGGCCCGGGACGGGGAGCCGATCATGGCGCTCCCGGTCCTCACGGTCCTCCCGGTCCTCGTGTTCACCGCGATCCGGGTGCACACCGTGGTCGAGGACTGGCAAGCGCGCCCGCCGGCCAAGGGACTCAAGACCGCCGCGGCGACCACGCCGTAGGGACCCACGACCGCCGCGGCGACCACGCCGTAGGGACCGGGGACCGGAACGCGCGCGCCGGCCGGGGCTGATGCTCAGCCC
>NZ_JBHWVI010000304.1:0-8180 GCF_042737005.1 Streptomyces sp. NPDC060027 | reverse complement strand
CCTCTGGGCCGGGAGCAGCTGCGCGTTTCCTGCACCAGCTACCCATGCAGGGGACGTCACAGACACTGCCTATCGAACTCTTTCTCGACTCCTGAATCTGTGCTGCATCACGGTTGCAGGAGCAGTTCATAACGTGGGTCGTGCCATTTAGGGCTCAACTACGACTCGACCAGAGCACGAGCCGATGGCCGATTTCGTGAATATGCAATCAGGTGGGGAACTAGGTACATGCAATTTCTGCAGCGTGAGCGTGCGATCGTCGAAGAGTTACTGCCCGGGCTCGACCAGCAACTGGCCGCCACCCCGCTTGCGCAGCTGGAGGCCGTCGACAGCCCGGGAATCAAACTGTTCGCCAAAGCCGGCGGGCCCAGGCTTCTCGTACCTGCCGAGCACCACGGCCACGGCGCCGACCTTCTCACCGCCATCCGGGTGCAGCGGGCCCTGGGGTCACGCTCGCCATCCCTGGCTGTGGCGACGACCATGCACCACTTCTCGGTGGCCTCCCTCGTCGAGGCCGCGGCCAACAGCAGCGGCATGGAGTGGATGCTTCTGGCCGCCATCGCCCAGAACAACCTGCTGCTAGCCTCCGGGTTCGCCGAAGGCCGCACCGGACAGGGCATCCTCAACCCCGTCCTGACCGCCCGTACCGACGGGGACAAGGTGTTCCTGAGCGGGTCGAAGAAGCCATGCAGCCTGGCTCGCTCGATGAACCTGCTGACCGCCTCCCTGCCGCTGCCCGGCCCGAACGGCATCCCGCAGCTCGCCATCGCGCTGGTTCCCTCCGACGCGCCCGGCGTATCGGTACGGCCGTTCTGGGGCAGCCCGATCCTGGCCGGCGCCGAGAGCGACGAAGTCGTCCTCGAAGACGTCGAGGTCCCCGCAGAGCTGCTGGTGCGCACCGACGTCACCGACGACGGGCGCCTGGACCAGCTGCAGACCGTCGGCTTCGTGTGGTTCGAGGCCCTGATGACGGCCAGCTATATGGGCGCGGCTTCCGCTCTCGTGGAGCGTGTCCTGACCAGCCCGAAGGTGGATGCCGCGGTGCGGGCCGAGGCCGTCACCGGCGTCGAGGCTGCGTTCCTTGCCCTGGAGGGGCTCGCCGCCGACACCGCGGCCGAGGCCATCAGCCAGCACACGCTCGCCCGGTCCCTGGTGTGCCGGTACGCGGCGCAGGACGCGATCAGCCGCGTGCTGGACGTGTGCGTCGAGGCGCTGGGCGGCATGGCGTTCGTCACCTCCGGCGATGTCGCCTACCTCAACTCAGCCTGCCGGGCGCTGGCCTTCCACCCTCCGTCCCGGACCCGCATGGCCGACCCGCTGATCGAATACTTCGCGGCCGGCGAGCCCCTGCGCATCCCGTAGGCGAGCCGCGCGCACTGCCCTCCTCTCCTCTGTTCGCCGTTCCGCCCCGTGTGCTCTGCGTACACGCGGTCTGCCGCGCTGATCCGCCGTGCCCGCATGCGCTGGCGCCATGCGTCGACTCCTGCACGCCCTTGATCCCACCCGTGAGGTTCTCAATCGTGTCCCGTTCCCCCATCGTTCTGCTCACCGGTGCCTCCGGTGTTCTGGGTAGCGCGTTACTGCCCGAACTCGTCGGCTGCCACGTGATTGCCCTGACCCACCGCACGCCTGTACCCGGCGCTGATGAGCAGCTGCACGGGGATCTGACCGCACCCCGCCTGGGATTGAACCAGGCCGCCTACAAGCAACTGGCCGCCCGTGTGGATGCCGTCGTGCACTGCGCGGCGATCACCGGGTTTTCCAGCGGGCAGGAAGCCACCCATGCCCTCAACCAGGCGGGCACCGCACAGATGGCGCGGCTGGTCGCCGACGCGGATGCGGTCATGTATCACGTGTCGACGGCGTTCGTGGCTCGCACCGATCTCACCCGTGCCCACCAAGGTCATGGCAGCGGGGAGGCCACCGCCCGTCCGGAGGACTACCTGGACTCCAAGCGGGCCGGTGAGGAAGCCGTCCGCGCCTCCGGCGTCCCCGCGGTGATCATCCGCCCGTCGGTGGTCATCGGGGATGCCGCCACCGGAGCCATCTCCGCATTCCAGGGCATGCACGGCATCATCCACGGTCTGCTGCGCGGCCTGCTGCCCCTGGTGCCGGTGCCCGCACACTCGCCCATCGACTTCGTCCCGCAGGACGTGGTCGCCTCCACCATCGCCGCCCTCGTCCGCGAGGGCCGGCGCGAAGGAGAGGTGTGGATCACTGCCGGGAACAATGCGCTGACCACCGAACGAGCCCTGCAGGTGATCGGTGACACCGCCGACGAGCTCGGCATGGACGCGGCACGCCCCCGCATGGTCGGCCCCGACATAGTGGACCGCCTGATCAGGCCGGTGTTCATCGCGAACCTGCACCCCAGGACGCGGCGCCGCTTCGACGACATGCTCGCCATGACCGCCCTGTTCGCCGACGGTCGGCTCTTCCCCACCAGCCTGGGACAGGTCCCCGGCGCGCCGGCCGAGCTGAACACTTCCGAACTGGAGGCGGCCTTGCGGATGTCGGTCGCCTACATGGCCCGCGCCAAGGGCATGACCCGCACCCCCGCACCCGCTTCCACGGCCTCGGAGTCCGTGCAGGTGCCGGCATGAGTGAACTGACCCTGCCCACCCCGACCACCGCGAGCCCCGAGGCGTCGTCGGCGCAGGTGCTGGCCACTTACCGGCGTCACCTCAGCCGAGGCCGCGCCCGCCTGGCGTCCCTGACCGGCGCCGCGATGGAGGTCGCCTCCGAAGGCAGCCGCGTGTGGGACGCGGAGGCCAAGGAGTACCTGGACTGCGGCGGGTACGGGGTATTCCTCCTAGGCCACCGCCACCCACGTGTCGTGGAAGCGGTGATCGAGCAGATCCAGCGGCACCCCATGGCCACCCGGCTGCTGCTGGAGCCGACCGCGGCGACCGCCGCCGCCGCGCTGGCCAGCGTCACTCCGCCGGGACTTGAGCGGGTGCACTTCGTCAACTCCGGGGCAGAGGCGACCGAGACAGCGATCAAACTGGCCCGCGCCCACGGCAGACACCGGCTGATCTCCGCCATCGGCGGCTATCACGGCAAGACCACCGGCGCCCTCGCGGTCACCGCCAAACCGCTCTACCAGGACCCGTTCAGGCCGCTGCTGCCTGCCGAACACGTCCTCTATGGTGACGTCGACGCCCTCGCCAATGCGCTCGCAACCGGCGGCCCGGCCTGCGTGATCCTCGAACCGATGCAGGGGGAGGGCGGCGCCGTGCTGCCCCCGCCCGGCTACCTCACCCGCGTGCAGCAACTGTGCACCGAGCACGGCGCGTTCTTTGTCCTGGACGAGATCCAGACCGGCCTTGGCCGGCTGGGCACCTGGTGGGGCGCCGACACCGAGGGCATACGCCCGGATGTGCTGCTGGTCGGCAAGAACCTCAGCGGCGGTGTCATCCCCGTTGCCGCCGCCGTGGCCACCACCGAAGCGTACGCCCCGTTCGACAAGGACCCGTTCCTGCACACCTCCACCTTCGCCGGCTCCCCGGTCGCGATGGCCGCGGCAGCCGCAGCCGTCGCCGCGATCCGCGACGAGGGCCTGGTGGACCGCGCCCGCACCCTCGGCGAGGAACTGCTGAGCCGACTTCGCGATGCCCTCGCGCCGCTGTACGGCCACACCGTGGTCGACATCCGCGGGCGCGGTCTGCTGCTGGGCATCGAGATGCGCGACGAACAAGCCGCCGGCGAACTCGTACTGAACCTGCTGGAGGCCGGACTGCTGGTCAACCACTCGCTCAACGCGCAGCGCGTTGTACGCCTGACCCCGCCCGCGGTGCTCACGGCCGCCGACCTGGACTGGATCAGCAGAGCCTTCACCAGCGCCGCCTCCGTCCTGACCCGCTCGACCGCTTCCCGGAAGGGGACACGCTGACATGCCCGAGGTATCCCTCGACGCCCTCGTACCCAACGCCACCGCCGCCGAGGTCTTCAACCGGCTGCGGGACTTCGCCTCCTACCCCCAGTACACCGACGCCGTGCGGGAGGTCACGGTCACCTACAAGGGAGGCGACACCCTCGACTCGGACTGGTCGGTGAACTTCCGCAACGGCATCCTGTGCTGGTCCGAACGCGACCTTATCGACGCCGAAAAGCTCGCCATCGAGTTCACCCAGACCGAGGGTGACTTCGACCAGTTCGACGGCAGTTGGCGGGTCTACAGCCACGACGGCACCGTCACGGTGCGCTTCACCGCCGCCTTCGACCTGGGCATGCCCAGCCTCGCCGCCCTGATCAACCCGATCGCCTGCCAAGCGCTGATCGAAGCGATCAGCCTCATCCTGCGCGGCCTGCTCGGGGAGCGCATCACCCTCACCGCCTCCGAACCCGTGCCGGTCGGAGCCTCGACAGCGGACGCCCGCCCGTGACCGGCTCCCTCACCGCCCGCTCCTACACCCCACCGCAGGTCCGGGACAGGGCGGCCGGCACATTCACCGCTCAGGAGTTCAAGGACCTGTTCGCCCATCTGCCGACCGGTGTCACGGTCCTGACCACCAGCGCGCCCGACGGCACCGGGCAGGCAGGCATGACAGCCAGCGCGGTCTGCGCGCTGTCCCTGGACCCGCCGCTGATCCTTGTGTGCGCGGACAATCACAGCCGTACCCTCGCGCGCATCCGCAGCACCGGAGCGTTCGCCGTCAATGTGCTGCGCGAGGACCAGACCCTCCTCGCGAAGCGGTTCGCCGACCCGAGCCTGGAACAAGCCGACCGCTTCGCCTGCACCGACCACCACCGCGTCGACGACCTGCCGGTCCTGGACGAGGCCGTGGCCTGGCTGACCTGCGACGTCCATGACGCCTATCCGGGCGGGGACCACACCATCCTCACCGCCTCGGTACGCACGCTCGGCCAGAGCGGCGGACATCCGCTGATCTGGCACAACCGCACCTTCCGCATCCTCGCTTGACCCGTCCGTCCCCACATGACACCGCGACATCAGGAGGACCCTGTGGCCAGGGACATCAACAACAAGGTCGTCGCCATCACCGGCGGCAGCCGCGGCATCGGCCGCGCCACCGCCGAGCTGTTCATCGCCCGCGGTGCCAAGGTCGCCATCGGCGCCCGCAACCACGACTTCGCGACCAAGGTCGCCGCCGACATCGGCGCCCACGCCTACCCCCTCGACGTCACCGACCCGACCAGCGTCAAGACGTTTTGGACCGCGGTCGAAGCTGACCTCGGCGAGATCGACATCCTCGTCAACAACGCCGGCGAGATGATCGTCGGCCGCTTCGAAATCGAGAGCACCGAGGACACCGTCCACCAGCTCGGCGTCAACCTGCTCGGCACCCTCAACGGCATGAAGACCGCGATCGGCCCGATGCGGGCCCGCGGCCGCGGCCACATCATCAACATGGTCTCTGCCGTCGGCATGATCGGCCTGCCCGGCTGCGCCACATACTCAGCTGCCAAGCACGGCGTGGTCGGCCTCTCCGAGGGCGTGCGTGCAGAACTGCGGGGCAGCGGCGTCGACTTGTCCATCATCCTGCCCATTCCCGCCCAGACCGAGCTGACCTCGGGCGTCGGCAAGGGACGCTTCGTGCCTCTGCTCACCCCCGACGACATCGCGGGTGCGGTGCTGCGTACCGCCCGCCGCCCGGTCTACAACCGGTACGTGCCGGGCTGGACCAACCCCGTCACCCGCTCCCTGTTCCTGCTGCCGCAGCCGTGGCGGGACGCGATGGGGCGTTTCCTCAAGGCCGACCAGCTGCTGCGCACCACCGACTTCCAGGCCCGCACCGGCTACGAGACGCGGGTGAAGGTCCCCACGGCGGAAGGGGCCGGGGCGTGACATCCGCAACTCCCGCGCGCGTCGGCAGTAAGGGGGCCGTACGCCGGGGCAATGCGCCCTCTGTCGTCGGCTGGCGGTGGCTGGACAACCTCCTCCACATCCACCCAGTGACCACCGTGGCCATGTTCACCCCGGTCATCGCCGTCTGTGTCTGGCTCTCCAGCGGTCAGGCCGGCGGCTGGGCGCTGGCCGGATGGGCGGCGGCCGGGTACCTGACGTGGACGCTGTCGGAGTACTGGGGCCACCGCATTGTGCTGCACTACGAGCCTGAGCAGGGCTTCGGTGCCCGCCTGCACTACATCCTGCACGGCATCCACCACGACTACCCGCAAGATGCGCGCCGCTCCATCCTCAGCCCGCTGCTGAGCATTCCCATGGTCGGCGGAACGATCTACCTGACCTCCGGTCTGGGCTCGCTGCCGCTGATCTTCGGGGCGGGTTACACCTTCGGCTACCTCACCTACGACCTGTTCCACCTCTACCTGCACCACGCCACCCCCAAGAACCGACTGATGAGGCACCTGCGGTCCCTACACATGCGCCACCACTTCCGCGACGACACCCGCGGATTCGGCATCTCCGCCCCGTACTGGGACGAGCTGTTCGGCACCTCCATCGCCCGGCAGCCGAAGACCACAGCAGGTTCAGGCAACCGGACCGCCTGAACACCCAGGCCGGCCCGGCGCCGCCGGGCCCAAAAACCGGCGTGGGTGCCCCTCCGGGACTACGGCTTACCCAGAAGTCGTCGATGCCCCCCGCGCGGGCGCCCACGCCCACCCCCGCGCCACAGCGCATCCGGACCCCGCCCGTCTCGCAACGGGCAGCCCGGAGCCGAACGCCACCCGCGAGGAAACCCATGAACTCCGAAACTCTTCTGGCGCGCGCTTCCACCCTCGACCCCACCCACTCCGCAGCCACCGCGTCGGCCGCCACATCACCACGGCCGCTTCCCGCCACCCAGCCCGAACAGAACGCCGCGGCCGACTGGGACGAAGCCGAAGAGTTCGTGCGCCTCCACTACTCCGAGCACTCCGACCAACCGCTCCCGCTACAGGCGCGCCTGCACCAGATCCGCACCCAGATCGACCAGACGGGCACCTACACCCACACCGACGACGAACTGGCCTTCGGCGCCCGCGTCGCCTGGCGCAACTCAAGCCGCTGCATCGGCCGCCTGTACTGGAAGAGCCTGCGCGTCCTGGACCGGCGCGACGCCACCACTCCTGAGCAGATCCGTCAGCACCTGTGCGAGCACCTGCACCAAGCCACCAACGGCGGACGCATCCGGCCCGTCATCTCCATCTTCGCCCCCGACACCCCCGAAAGCCGGGCCCCCCGGGTGTGGAACGACCAGCTCATCCGCTACGCCGGCTACCGGCAAGACGGCGGGAACATCGTCGGCGACCCTACCTACGTGGACTTCACCGACACCGTACGCCGCCTCGGCTGGCAGGCCCCCGGCGGCGCCTGGGACGTACTGCCCTGGGTCGTCGAAACCAGCCAGGACAAGCCGCAACTGTTCGACGTCCCCCCAGACCTCGTCCTCGAAGTCCACCTCACCCACCCTGACCGCCCGCACTTCGCCGACCTGGGGCTGCGCTGGCACGCCGTGCCCGCCATCTCCAACATGCGGCTGCGTATCGGCGGCATCGACTACCCGCTCGCCCCGTTCAACGGCTGGTACATGGGCACCGAGATCGGAGCCCGCAACCTCGTCGACGCCGACCGGTACAACCTGCTGCCCGCCATCGCCGAACACCTCGGCCTCGACACCAGCAGCGAAACCACCCTGTGGCGCGACCGCGCCCTGGTCGAACTCAACGTCGCCGTACTGCACTCCTTCAACACGGGCGGGGTCAAGATCAGCGACCACCACACCGAATCCCGGCACTTCCTGACACATATGGCCAAGGAGGAACGGCACGGCCGTACCGTGCCGGCCGACTGGAGCTGGATCGTGCCCCCCATTTCCGGCGGCATCACACCGGTATTCCACCGCTACTACGACGACGCCGACCAGCGTCCCAACTTCTACCTCGACGACGACGCCAAGAGCCGCGGCAAGGGCGGCGGATGCCCTTTCGGCCACGGCTGACCCGCCACGTCAGTGGAACCCGCTCGGGAGTCATGACGATCAACCGCCCGCTCGCCAGCAGCCCGGAGCCACTGATGGACCCCTACGAAACCGCCCGAGTGCTGGCCGCCCTGGACGTCTTGCTCACCCAGTCACCCCCAAGGGCGCGGGGTAGCCCTCGCGGCCGAACATCCGCAACAGGGGTGTTGTCACGTTGGTGGGGGTGTGATGGGTTGATGGCGTGTCAGGGCGTGGTGGGGGCGTGCGTCGGCCTCTGGTCAGGCCGCGGTGGCCAGG
>NZ_JBHWVI010000303.1:0-8211 GCF_042737005.1 Streptomyces sp. NPDC060027 | reverse complement strand
GGGCAGGAGACCGTCAAGTCTCCTGCCCCGCGGCGCTGTTGGGTCGGGTTCAGCGGCGGTCGTCGCGCTCCGCCGCTTCCTCCTCGGCCTCCTTGGCCTGGACCTCGGGGTCCAGAGCGGACTGGCCGCTGCCGTCGACCGACGTGAGACGCCCGGTCTCGGGCACCTCGGTCGCGGCCGGCGGTTCGACGAGCCAGTCGGGGTTGGCCTGCTTGTCCCACCACTTCCAGGCGGCGAAAGCACCGCCCGCCAGAATCCCCAGCACGGCCAGCCCCTTCACGAGACGGCCGGCCCTCGCCCGCCGTTCGTGCTTGCGGAGCAGCTTCTGGATCTCCTGCGGTGAGACCTGGCCGCGCAGTGCGGCGATGGCGGCCACGCCGCGTGCCGCTGCCTCCTCCCGAACGGGCTGGGCCGCGGCCACCGCCTGCTCGATCCTCGGCTTGGAATAGTCGGCTGCCTGGCGAGCCGCCTTACGGGTGCGGACGGCCGCCTCCTGGGCGACCTGGTCGACCTTCGGCGGCACATGGGTACGGGCCTGCTCAAGGCGCGGCGCGAGATAGGCGTCGTACTGGACGCGGGCCTGTTCGGCGGCCTGCGACACCTTCGGCGCGAGCCGTACGCGTGCTTCGCTCGCGTAGTACGAAGCCCTGTCCTTGGCCGTGTCGGCGTAAGGCGCCACCACTTCCGCGGCGTGCAGCACGCTGTCCTTCGCCGAGCCGGTCGCGGCGCGCACGCTGTCGATGCGGGTCACGGGTTTCCTCCTCCTCGGTGGCGTACGTCGGGGGTTCCATGTACCCCCAAAGACACAGAGTTCACCTTTCCACCCCTATGGGGATCATGCCCGCCCAAGTGATCAGGGGCATGTGAGGGCGGGCATCCGTGTCACGGGCTGACTCCCGGCGACTCCCGAGACGGAGCCGGTCAGGTGTCGATCAAGTGAGATAGCGGATTAATACGGGGCAACGGGAGCTTGTCGTCGACAATGCCACGGATCGCCTCCGCCCGCCCCCGTCGCGGAGCGACTCGACCGGTTTTCTCGAAAGGCGACGTCCGCATGTTCGTGCGGAGGTGGCGGTCAGGGGCTGAGCAGGCCGGTCCGTGCGAGGATCGGAGCGTCAAGAGAAGGCAACGGAAGGCAGATCGTGGCCGAGCAGCTTTACGCCACCCTGAAGACCAACCAAGGCGACATCGAAATCCGGCTCCTGCCGAACCACGCGCCCAAGACGGTCCGGAACTTCGTCGAGCTCGCCAAGGGGGAGCGTGAGTGGGTCAACCCGGAGACGGGTGTGAAGTCCACGGACAAGCTGTATGACGGCACGGTCTTCCACCGGGTGATCAGCGGTTTCATGATTCAGGGCGGTGACCCGCTGGGTAACGGCACGGGCGGTCCCGGCTACCAGTTCGAGGACGAGTTCCACCCGGACCTCGCCTTCAACAAGTCCTACCTGCTGGCCATGGCCAACGCCGGCCCGGGCACCAACGGCTCGCAGTTCTTCATCACCGTCTCCCCGACGGCCTGGCTGACCCGCAAGCACACCATTTTCGGTGAGGTCACGGACGCGGCCAGCCAGAAGGTCGTGGACGCCATCGCCGGCGCCCAGACCAACCCGCGCACCGACCGTCCGGTCAACGACGTCGTCATCGAGTCGGTCGTCGTCGAGACCCGCGAGGGCTGAGCCCGCGCCGGACTCTTTCGTCCGTGAGCCCGAAGGGTCCCGCAGGGAACCAAACGCCCCGTTCATCCGTAAGGATGGACGGGGCGGTGCCTTGCGCACCCGGACCCGGTGTGAGCGCGTGCGAGCCGCCGTACGGAGATTGAGGGGACCCCATGGACCAGCCGCCCGGCAGCCCGCAGGGCCCGCGGGACAAGGGACCGCAGGACGCCCAGAACCTGCCCGGTTGCTACCGGCACCCGGACCGTGAGACCGGCGTCCGCTGCACCCGCTGCGAGCGCCCGATCTGCCCCGAGTGCATGGTCAGCGCCTCCGTCGGCTTCCAGTGCCCCGACTGCGTGCGCGGCGGCTCCGGCACCGGTCACGCCCCGGCGGCCACCCAGCCCCGCACCCTCGCGGGCGGCACGGTCGCCTCGGACCCCCGGCTCGTCACCAAGGTGCTGATCGGCCTCAACCTGGCCTTCTATCTCGTCCAGCTCTCGGTGGGCGACGCCTTCACCGACCGCTTCACCCTGTTCGGCCGTGCCTGGCTCTCCGGCGACATCCAGGGTGTGGCCGAAGGCCAGTGGTACCGGATGCTGACGTCGATGTTCCTGCACGGCAGCGCCATGCACATCATCTTCAACATGCTCAGCCTGTGGTGGGTCGGCGGTCCCCTGGAGGCGGCTCTCGGCCGCGCCCGGTTCATCGCCCTCTACTTCATCTCGGGTCTCGCGGGCAGCGCGCTCTGCTACCTCCTCGCCGACGCCAACCAGCCGTCGCTTGGTGCCTCCGGCGCGATCTTCGGTCTGTTCGGCGCCACCGCGGTGCTGATGCGCCGGCTCAACTACGACATGCGCCCGATCATCGCCCTGCTGGTGATCAACCTGATCTTCACCTTCGGGTGGAGCAACATCGCCTGGCAGGCGCACATCGGAGGCCTGGTCGCCGGTGTGGTGGTCGGCTACGCGATGGTTCACGCACCGCGCGAGCGGCGGAACCTCGTCCAGTACGGGGTCTGCGCGCTGATGCTGGTCGCGGTGGTCGCCACGACGTTGATCAGGACCGCTCAGCTCACCTGAGGACGCTGTGGGCTCACCTGAGAAGTGATGTTGTCCACAGACGGTGGCGGATCTTGTGCACCTCGTGCGGGAACAGCTGTGCCCCCTGTCACTGACCCGAGTTTCCCCAGGTCGGACAGGGGGCGAACAGGTTTGCGGACGCCGGTTAGATCAGTCACACCGGCGTCAACCGCGGATGAGTTATCCACAGATCGTCTTTCTTTTCCACCTGTGGACAACTGCTGTGGATAACTCAGTGGAAAACCGTGGGCAGAGCTGTCGGCCCGGCTGTTCCCAGGTGAGCGAAGGCGGTCACTTCCACTGCGTGGAGACGCCGAATCCGGCCGCGATGAAGCCGAATCCGACCACGATGTTCCAGTTGTCGAGCGCGTCGATCGGCAGCGAACCGTCCGTCACGTAGAAGACAACGATCCAGGCGAGACCGATGAGGAACATGGCCAGCATGACCGGGGCGACCCAGGTGTTGCTGGTCAGCTTGATGTTGGATGCCTGCTTCGCCGGGGGCGGCGTGTAGTCGGCCTTCTTGCGGATACGTGACTTCGGCACGAGGGTCTCTCCTGTCGATGCGCTGCGTGGCCGCGCAGGGAACTGGGGCGGGCTCCGGGGCAGCGTACAAGGGGACACTGAGTGCTCCCCCGGGCGTCCGTTAGCGTAGTGCTTCCGCGGCGCCGAAGGAGATAAGGGTACGTTGAGCAATTCTGCCGACTCCCCCAGGACGGATTCCAGTCCTGGCGGTACGCGCCGTTTCCGGCCCGTACGTGTACTCACGGCCGCCGTCTTCGCCCTCGCCGGTCTCATCTTCTTCATGAGCTTCGATACGGCCAAGGGTACGAACATCCGTACGGATGCGTCCATGCTGAAGCTCTCCGACCTGATTCAGGAGCGGAGCCACAAGAACGCGACGCTGGACGAGTCCAACGGCACCCTGCGCGACGACGTGGACACCCTCGCAGGTCGCGAGGACGGCAGCAGCGAGGCCGAGGACGCCAAGCTCGCGGCGCTGGAGAAGCACGCGGGCACCCAGAAGCTGAAGGGCAAGGCCGTCACGGTCACGCTCAACGACGCCCCGCCGAACGCGACGGCGAAGCTTCCCGGCTACCCCGAGCCGCAGCCCGACTACCTCGTCATCCACCAGCAGGATCTTCAGGCGGTGGTGAACGCCCTGTGGCAGGGCGGCGCCCAGGGCATCAAGGTGATGGACCAGCGGCTGATCTCCACCAGCGCGGTGCGTTGTGTCGGCAACACCCTGATTCTCCAGGGCCGCGTCTACTCGCCTCCGTACAAGATCACCGCCATCGGTGACCCGCAGAAGCTCCAGAAGGCGCTCGCCGCCTCTCCGGCGATCCAGAACTACATGGTCTACGTCAACGTCTACGGGCTCGGCTGGAAAGTCGAGGAGGACGGGACGGTGACTCTTCCCGGCTACTCGGGCACAGTGGATCTCCACTACGCGAAGCCCGTGGAGTGAGCGCCTGACTTCGCGGGGCAGTGGGCGAAGCCTGTGGAGCGAGCTGCCGCCGGGGGGACCTTGTGTCGGTGCGAGTGGTCGTCAGGACGATCAGTGAGCTGTGCATCACCGCCGGCGCTCTGATCGTGCTCTTCGTGATCTATGTGCTGTTCTGGACCGGAGTGAAGGCCGACAGCGCCATGGACCACCAGATCGATGTGCTGCAGAAGCAGTGGTCGACGGGAGCGGCGGCCCAGGAGCCGACGGCCACGCCGGACTCCTCGGCATCCCCGGGATCCTCGGACCCCTCCGGCACCGCAGGCGCCCCGGGTGGCACCGGTGCCACGGCGACCGAGAGCCCGAAGGCGCCGGGCCCCTACGCCTACGGCGGACCGTTCGCGGTCATGTACATCCCGCGGCTTGGTTTCACGTGGAACAAGCCCGTGCTCGAAGGCACCGCCACGCAGGTCCTGAAGAAGGGGCTCGGCCACTACCGGGGCACCGCCCAGCTCGGCCAGGAGGGCAACTTCTCGGTCGCCGGTCACCGGCGTACGTACGGCGATCCCTTCAAGGACTTTCCCGAGCTTCGCCGAGGTGACGCGGTGGTGCTGACGGACGGGACGACCTGGTTCACCTATCGGATCGACAAAGGCCCCTACAAAACGGTGCCCTCCGACATTGAGGTGATCGACCCTGTGCCACGTAAGTCCGGGTATACGCGTCCGGGGCGCTATCTCACGCTGACCACGTGCGATCCGGAGTGGGGCCACAGCCACCGGTTGATCGTCTGGGCACACCTTGATTCCACGCAGCCCGTGGAGGCAGGGAAACCGGCGGCTCTGCGCCGTTAGTCTGTTGGCGTACGGCGACGGAAGGGACGGCATGTACGGCTGGATCTGGCGGCATCTGCCGGGGAGCGTATGGGTGAAGGCGCTGGTCTCGCTCGTGCTCGTCCTGGCACTGGTCTACCTGCTCTTCCAGTACATCTTCCCGTGGGCCGAACCGCTGCTGCCCTTCAACGATGTGACGGTGGACAACCAGTGAGCACGCGCATCCTCGTTGTGGACAACTACGACAGCTTCGTCTTCAACCTGGTCCAGTACCTGTACCAGTTGGGCGCCGAGTGCGAGGTGCTGCGCAACGACGAGGTGTCGACCGCGCACGCCCAGGACGGCTTCGACGGTGTGCTCCTGTCCCCGGGGCCCGGTGCTCCCGAACAGGCCGGGGTCTGCATCGACATGGTCCGGCACTGCGCCGCGACCGGGGTTCCCGTCTTCGGTGTCTGTCTCGGGATGCAGTCGATGCAGGTGGCGTACGGCGGTGTGGTCGACCGCGCGCCCGAGCTGTTGCATGGAAAGACCTCGCTCGTGGAGCACCAGGGCAAGGGCGTCTTCGCCGGCCTGCCGTCGCCCTTCACGGCGACCCGCTACCACTCGCTGGCGGCCGAGCCGGAGACGGTTCCGGCCGAGCTGGAGGTCACGGCCCGTACGCACGACGGAATCGTCATGGGCCTCAGACACCGCGAACTGCCCGTCGAGGGTGTGCAGTTCCACCCCGAGTCGGTGCTGACCGAACACGGTCACCGGATGCTCGCCAACTGGCTGCTCGAGTGCGGAGACAAGGTGGCGGTGGCGAGGTCGGCGGGGCTCGCCCCGGTGGTGGGCAGGGCCACGGCGTGACCGCGCTGCGCCCCGAGCGCGACAGCTCCCCCTATGGCGGCGAGGCCGCTTACGGGGGCGCAGGGGCGTTCGAGGGCGCGGGTGCCCAGGCCTATGCGGGCGGGGGTGCCTTCGAGGCGGCGGTCGGGGGGCTCGCGGACCCGTTGACGGATCCGCTGCCGGGCCAGGGACAGGGCGCACCGCAGCAGGGGTACGGCGCCGAAGGGTACGGCGCCGACTGGTACGCGGCCCAGGCCGCCCAAGCACAGGCCGCCCAGGCCCAGGCGGCTCAAGCGCAGGCCGCCCAGGCCCAGGCGTTTCAAGCGGCTCAGGCTCAGGCGGCCCAAGTGCAAGCCGCTCAGGCTCAGGCCGCCGCTCAGGCTCAGGCGGCCCGGGCGCAGGCCCAGAGGTCGGCCATGACTTCCGCGGCGTCACCGTCGTACGCGGAGATGTACGAGAGGACGTACTCCGCGCCGTACGAGGAGCCTGTGGCCGCCGCGTACCAGGGGTCGCCGACGGTCCCGTACGCCGGACCGGTCGCCGCTCCCCGGGCCGAGCCGGCCGCCGCGCGCCTGCCACTGGACGACGAGACGGTCGTGTTTCGAGTCCAGGAACCGCCCCGGACGGGAGAGCGGAGCGAGGCCGCGCCCGCGCCCGGAGGCCGTGCGGCCCGTCGTAAGGCGGCCAGACGCCACGGACGGCACGGGGGCGAGCAGGAGCCCCACGAGCCCCAGGAGACGGCTCAGGGGGCCGCTGAGGCCCCTCTGAGTCGGATGGGAGCCCGGCGGGCGGCGCGGGCCCGGAAGCCCAGTGCGGGCGTCCTCGTGAGCCGGATGGTCGGCGAGGTGTTCATCACCACCGGCGTCCTGATGCTGCTGTTCGTGACCTACCAGCTGTGGTGGTCCAACGTGCGAGCGCACCAGCAGGCGGGCAGTGCCGCGGACCATCTCCAGCAGGACTGGGCGAACGGCAAGCGGAAGCCGGGGACATTCTCGCCCGGCCAGGGCTTCGCCATCCTGCACATCCCGAAGCTGGACGTGGTCGCGCCGATCGCGGAGGGCATCAACAAGACGAAGGTGCTCGACCGCGGCATGGTCGGCCACTACGGCGAGGGCGACCTCAAGACCGCGATGCCGGACGCCAAGACGGGCAACTTCGCGCTCGCGGGGCACCGCAACACCCACGGGGAACCGTTCCGCTACATCAACCGGCTCAAGCCGGGCGACGAGATCGTGGTCGAGACGCAGGACGACTACTACGTCTACAAGATGGCGTCGATCCTGCCGGTGACGAGTCCGAGCAACACGAGCGTCCTCGACCCGATCCCCAAGGGTTCGACTTTCACCGGACCCGGCCGCTACATCACACTGACCACCTGCACACCGGAGTTCACCAGTAAGTACCGGATGATCGTCTGGGGCAAGATGGTCGAGGACCGGCCGCGCAGCAAGGGCAAACCGGACGCGCTGGTCGGCTGAGGGCAGGCGCGGACGCACGCGCGCAGCGTGCACGCGTCATGGGCACGTGAGACAACCTGAGACAGACCAGACGGGGCAGATGAACAGTGGCAGCGAGGACCGACCACGACGAGCGCGCCGCATCGGAAGCCGGATCCGCAGCCGTCGACGCGCCCGTGGGGCGCCGGCGCATCGGATGGTTCGCGATGACGGTCAGCGTCTTCGGCGAGCTCCTCATCACCGTGGGGCTGGTGCTCGGCCTGTTCGTCGTCTACTCGCTGTGGTGGACGAACGTCGTGGCCGACCGTGAGGCGCACAAGCAGGGCGACAAGGTCCGCGACAACTGGGCACAGGGCCGGGGTGGTCCGGGCGTTCTGGACACCAAGGACGGCATCGGCTTCCTGCACGTTCCGGCGATGAAGAACGGCGAGGTCCTGGTCGAGAAGGGCACGTCGACGAAGGTCCTCAACGACGGCGTCGCCGGCTACTACACGGACCCCGTCAAGTCGTCCCTGCCGACGACCGGCAAGAACGGCAACTTCACGCTCGCCGCCCACCGGGACGGCCACGGCGCCAGGTTCCACAACATCGACAAGATCGCCAACGGCGACGCGGTCGTCTTCGAGACCAAGGACAAGTGGTACGTCTACAAGGTCTTCGGGATCCTTCCGGAGACCTCGAAGTACAACGTCAAGGTCCTCCAGACGGTCCCGAAGCAGTCCGGCAGGAAGAAGCCCGGCCACTACATCACCCTGACGACCTGCACGCCCGTGTACACCTCCCGCTACCGCTACGTCGTGTGGGGCGAACTGGAGCGGGTGGACAAGGTGGACGAGGACCGGACGCCTCCGAAGGAACTCCGCTGACACGACGGTCACCTCGACCAGGTGGACGGAAAGGGCCCCGGCACTCACC
>NZ_JBHWVI010000302.1:0-8306 GCF_042737005.1 Streptomyces sp. NPDC060027 | reverse complement strand
GGGACAGCGGAAGGCAGGCCCCAGTGCCCGAAGTGGGTGGGACCGGTATGGGCGGCTGCCCGCGTGCGGGTGGAGGGCTTGCGGGAGGAAGTCGCGCGGTTGGCTGAGGTGTTGGAGGCCGCGGAGATCGAGCTGGACCGGCGGGTGATCGCGAGGGAAGAGCTGGTCGAGGCCCTGGCAGCCTCGGCAGCCGAGACCACCGTCGTGACCGGGACCGAGGCGGAGGAGGAAGCGGTGCCGTCGCTCGCGCCGGTGCCGGGCTCGGTGGTGCCGCCCTGGCGGGAAGGGCTGCCGGTGACGGTTCTGGCACCGGACTATCAGCGGATTCTGGGCGTGCTGGAACAGCAGCGGTCCACGGGTCACGGACAGCTTCGGGCCAAGGAGATCGCGGTGGAGCTGGGCCTTGGGCCAACGTCGGCGAAGGTCGAGGGGCTGCGGTCGAAAGCCCGGCGCCTGGCGGAGCGCGGGTGGCTCCTCCTGGAGGCGTCGGGTGCCTTCAGTGCCGGCCGGTGGCCCGTGGCCGTGCCAGACGCCGGCTCATCCGCGTGACCATCGACCACCGGATCACCGCCTCGCTGGTGGCGGGCGGGGTCTCGTAGTCCTGGGCCGGACGGCGGGAGTTCATCAACCACGCGAATGTGCGCTCCGCCACCCAGCGTCTCGGCAGAACCACGTGACCCTGTCATGTCGTCGGTGCGGTTGACGATCTCCAAGGTCAGAGCGAGCTTGTCCCGGCATCAGCCGAACATCGCGGCGCGCTGGCTGGCTGGCGACGAGGTGTACGGCGGATGCGACCTGCGGCGGGAGGCCCGCCGGCTAGCTTCTACTACGCGCTCGCCGTCCGCGCCGACCACCGCGCCACGACCAGCGCCGGCTCCTTCACCGCCACCCAGCTCGCCGACCGGATTCCGAAGAAGACGTGGGCCAGGATGCGCACCGGCCACGGTATGAAAGGCGACCGGCACTACGACTGGGCGCTCGTCGAGGTCCAGGCCGACGACACCTCGACGGCCACGCGGACGGGCGCGCGTATCTGGTCATCCGTCGCCACCGCTACACCGGCGAACGCTCCTTCTACCGCTGCTACTCCACCACGCCCTGGGGCAGACCACCTGCTGGAACTCCTGGATGCGCTGGACCCTGATCAGCATGCTCGCCGCCGTCACCCGCACTCCCGCCGGCCCTGTCCGTCTCGTGGTGGCCAGCGCCCGCGAACTCATCCGCCTGCTGCGGGCCACCGTGCTACCACGGCCCCACCGCGATCTGGCACACCTACTGCACTGGTTCGCCTGGCGCCGCCACCACCAACACCAGGCAGCCCAGGCCCACCGCCGCTGGAACAACATCACCGCCGCAGCAACAACCTGACCAGCAGCGATGCCCAACCGATCAAGAAATACAGCTGCCGTGACTGACCTATCGCCCTACAGACATGGACTGGCCAACTACCACCCCGAGATGGGCGCTGCTTGCTTTCCATCATCGATGATGCGTTGGATCTCTTTTCCGACGTCAACGGCCTCCAGGGATGCAGCAAGCTCGTGAAGCCTTGCACGCAAGCCAGCCGACCAGTTTTGAGCGCCCACTGAAAATAGCGGCAATTCAGAAAACCGTGGATCTTCACCCATAACACGTTCAGCGATGGACGAAATTATCTGAGACCACATATCATGCCTAACTGCCACCGTTACGTGAAGAGAGGTAGCAGCACCAGCCAGTGTCGCATGTGGCGCATGACGTGGAATGTAAAGAAAGTCTCCCGGTTCCAGAGTAACGTCCATCACTGGCTCTCCAAGATTCTCTACCTCCGCAAGATCGTAAATTTTTCCAGGTAGTCTCGGATTCCCCTGAGGGCGCCAGATTTTCCAGCGCTTACATCCTTCGAGTTGAACAGCAAATACATCATCTGGATCGTCATGCGTCGAGAGTCCATGGACGCCTGGCGGAGTCACGAAGGCGTAGGTGTCACTTCGTGCCCCCAGTTTTTCGGCCATTATTTCACGACTCTTTCGCATGCTGTCGCAAAAAAGATGCACTTGCCTCCAAATAGCCGTTGCGCCGCCATCAATGTACCTAGCCATCTTCTCAGGGACCACGCGATCAGCAAAGTGCTGGCCATCAATGCGCACTGAAGCGCTATAAGCCCCACTGTGGAGGGGTCGCGAATTTTTGACGACCGTGATATAGCTGGCCTGCACCACTTGCTCTCGGAGGATCGCGTCCAGCCTCTGAACCGAAAGCACTTCCTTAGGCTTTTCGACGGCACCCCGGCGCAAAAACGGGATTTTTCCATAGTAATTCGAAAAAAATCGACCGTCATCACCTGCGAGTTGACTAAGATCCAAAGCGCGGTCCATTGAAACCCTTTCAAAGAAGATTGGTTGATCCAAGAGTTGCAATTTACGGGCAGATGCCAGCACTCGACAGTTCGGGGCAGCTAGCGAGTCGAGTTACCAGCCATCCCTGCATCAGTTGCCCTGAACAAAAGAAGTCGTTGCACTTGCCTTGTCTTAATGCTCCGTGAAGAATCGACCCTCATCTATTCCTCGAGTATCTGAGACACGCGTGGCGCCGCGTTTGACTTCCGCTGGCGCATCTACCTTCTGAAGGTTCTTCATCAGACTGTGCACTTTATCCATCAGTTCTTCGGTACGGATCTTAATATTTTCACCAGGACTGCCGAGGTTAGGCGGTGGCACGTCATCGAGGATGACCGACAGGGCGGTTGAGGGCCCAGACTGTGGCGGGAGCGTTCCCGTGTAAGTGCAGGGTCATTTGTGATAATCCGCTCCACGATCTGGCTCGGAAATGTAGACCACATGGTCGGCTCGCGACTAAAGCGCGATGACAATCTCACTGTGATTGGTCGAGACAGGGATGTCGAGGAAAGCGTCCTCTTCATCGAGGACGAAGTCCATCTCTTCCTCAGCGGGAACGTCTTCAGGCTTCACGGTTGACTCCATTTCGCGTTTGCGGACGGACAGCTATCCCTGTGGAAAGGGTGCAATTATATCCAAAGTCACATGGCCGAAGAGTGCCTGAGTAAGCAGTACTCAATCGCTGGCGTACTCGCGCCACGATCACACCGTTCTGCTGTAGTAGGTCGCGGTGGTCGCTGTAGTTCGGGGCGATGGCCTGGTGGCCACGGCGCCATGCGGACCAGTGCAGTGCGTGGCGGCTCTGACACGGCAGCTGTAGTTCTTGATCGTTGATGTGTTCGCGCAGGTAAGGACGCTGTCGGGGTGCCAGCGGACAGGAGAGCGGCCACCGCGATCATGAACGTTTGTGAAGACGATCAAGGATCAGGTGGCCGTGGAGGCCACGATGGCTCAGCAGGCGTGGACGACGGCGTTCGGGGCGGTGATGAGCGAGATCGCGGTGCTTCCCACGCCCAGAACCACGGCTGGTGGCGCGGGAGATGGCGCAGGCGATGCTGATGGAGCTGGACACCCGCAACTGCTGGTCGCTTGCTGAGGCTCTGTCTTCTCGATCAGGTTTGTCAGTTGGCCGATGAAGAGCTGCTGCTCGGGCGGAGCGTCGATCTGCACGCGCGACGCGCGGAGCCTTGGGCCGGCTTACGGCCGGACTGCGCCGCGCTTTGGAGACGCGCAGGTAGCGGGCCTTCCATTCCTCAGCGCGTGCACGGGCTGCATGTCTTTCAGGAGTGCGCTCGATTTACCCCCAGACGGGGTCAGATGGCTCTCCGTGCTCAGCAGCGGGGCTCCCAGCCCGCCATCGCAGAAGGGTGCCCACCGCCTGCGGGTCGGGCAGCCGCATGCCCGACGGCGCCGGTAGCAGGCGAGGTGACGTGAGGTGGGGTTCCCGGTCACGGCCGTGTCACGTCACCTGCCAGCCCCACCGCCCGCACATCCGCAACCGCACTGCCTCTAGTGGTGCCTCCACGTACGCCTCTACAATGGGTCCATGCCAAAGATTCCGTAGACCTCAGCCCTGAAGAGCTCGAACGATTGAACGCCTTTGCTAAAAGCAAGGGCGTCTCGACTCGCTCTCTTGCGCACAAGGTGCTCGTGTCCGAGGTGGACCGGGCCGCGTTCCTGGACGCCGCCCGCGGCGCCTACCCCGTGGCGTTGGCCGCCGTCGAGGACGCTCCGGAAGGCCTTCGGTGAGCCCGATCGTCTACGTCGATCCCGGATGGCTCCTCACGATCCAGTCCGAGACCGCACCCGACAACGTCGACGTCAGCGATTGGGGCGCCCTGCACTGGACGGGCACCGCCCACCGTTACGAGCAGATCGCGGGCTCCCCGTACTACGAGGAGCCGGAGGCGCGCGCGGCGACGTTCATCTACCTCGCGCTCACGCTGAGGCCGTTCGCCGATTACAACCTGGTCATCGGTTGGTCGGCCTCCCAGGCGTACATGCGGCTTTCCGGCCGGCCGGTCGCTCCGGAGCCCAAAGCGTTGTGGACCCTGGCGGGGGAAATCCGCGCGGGGGAGACAGGACTGCGGGACACCGCGGCGGCCATCCGTTCTTGGCGCAGCGACTCCGGTACCTGATCCGCCACCGACGACAGATGCCGGCGGGGGTTGAGCTGCGATCGTTCCGCCAACCGGGCACGCTTGTCAGTCCGAAGGGCGCTGTCACGTTAATAGGTGAGGGTGGGATGATCTTCAAGTTGGTCATGCCTGGGAGGGTTCGTTCGTGTCGGCTACACCGCCGTCGTACAAGCGCCACCGCTACCCCGCAGAGATCATCGCGCAATGCGTGTGGCTGTATTTCCGTTTCCCTCTCTCTTTTCGTGAGGTCGAGGAGTTGATGCCTCAGCGCGGTGTGCTCGTCTCCCACGAGACGGTGCGGCGATGGTGCTGCAAGTTCGGGCAGGCTTACGCCGACAGGCTGCGCCGCCGTCGGCCCGCGGCCGGCGACAAGTGGCATCTGGACGAGGTGTTCGTCAAGATCAACGGGGAGCGGCAGTACCTGTGGCGGGCCGTCGACCAGCACGGCAACGTCCTGGACGTCCTCGTCCAGTCCAAGCGCGACGCGAAGGCCGCCAAGCGGTTCCTGGCCAAGCTGATGAAGAAGCAGCAACGGGTGCCCAGGGTGCTGGTCACCGACAAGATGAAGAGCTACCCGGTCGCCCACCGCGAGCTGATGGGCTCGGTGGAACACCGGGCGCACAAAGGGTTGAACAACCGGGCGGAGAACTCCCACCAGCCAACGAGGCAGCGCGAACGCGCCATGAAATTCTTCCGCTCACCCGGCGCGGCCCAGCGGTTCCTGTCCGTGTTCAGCGGCATATCACCCCACTTCCGACCACGCCGCCACCTGATGACCGCGGCCGAACACCGCCTCGAGATGACCATCCGCTTCACCATCTGGGAACACGTCACCCAGACCATCAGCCTGCCGGGCGCCTACCGCGTCGCTCGGCGGCCTCCATTCGGATGCGCTCGCGAAACGCTCGATCCGGCCGTCACCAACAAGCAACCAACCTTCTGACAACAACGGGATACGACCGTGTCCGCGTGGTCACCGCCGACGCCGCACACCTTCCGCCTGACGTCATCCCGGGCACCGGCTTCGACGCCATCATCGTCACCGTCGGCACCTGGGATCTGCCCTGGATCCATGCCCTCGCCGAAGGCGGGCGCCTCGTCGCACCACTGCGCCTGCACCAGTACACCTGGGCCATCAGTTTCACCCAGCACGACGGCGCCCTGCACAGCGACGAGCCGCTCATCGTCTGCGGCTTCGTAGCCATGCAGGAGGCGACGCACGAACCCCCCACCGCCGCGCTGTCCCTGGCACCGGTGTCCATCTCTCCTGGGACGACGGCACCCCGCTGCCCGTCGACCGGCTCGCCCCCGCCCTCACCCGCGAACCGGGCCTTGGGCCGGATCACCTCAACGAGCCTGCGGCGCCCGGCTTTCGGCCGCGACCTCTCACATGGTCCCACCGCCGGCACCGGGGCATTCCGTCAGGGCCACTGCACCGGCACTTCACGGGTCTACTCCTTCACAGCAGCAGGGCCACGACCGTCAGTTTTTTGAGTATTGCGGCGACAGGTTTAGGTATTGACTACAGATGCATGGTCATTCGTGCGGGCCTCAGTATGTGTGCAACACACACGTCAGATGGTGTGGTGAGATTTCGTCAAAGGATGGGAATCACGCTATGAGCAGAATTATGAAACGCTTCGGACTGGGCGTATCCGCCACGGTGGCCGCTGCGGCTTGCAGCTTCGCGGCAAGCGCACCGGCCCACGCCGGCACCGAACAGACGTTTAACACCACTGGCGATTGGCAGGTCGTCGGGTCCGCGTTCAATCTCCTCTGGCCTACGTACTGGGAAGTCGACCTGTACGACCCCAAATACCCTGCGGCCACAGTGACGTCCACTTCCACGATCGACCTCAAGACGGCTGTTCCTCCGTTCATTGTTCGGCGGGACTTCCACGATCATGTCGCGATCAACGCTGCACCGTCAGTCAATTCTCACATCGTGCTTCGCAGCCCAAAGGGCCTGAAGGCAAGGGTCGTGCATGCGGGCATTTTTGCCTGACATGGGCGGTGTCGAGGACCAGGGCTTCGGCGTATCTGTCGGACGGGCCCTGGGATCGGGACAGGCACGGTTTCCAAGATCATGGAGTTCTTGACGCCCCGTGATCCGAATGGAAGACCGTGCCTGTCGACGCATCATCCCTGATCCCGCCCGCGCTTGACCAGCTCCGTGATGAGCCCGAACCTCGGTCCGAGGAGATCCCGGGACTGGTCGAGCACCTCGCCGGGGTGCCGGACCCGCGTGACCCGCGCGGGGTGCGTCACGCTCTGGCCGTGGTGCTCACACTGACCGCGTGCGCTGTGCTGACCGGGGCAACGTCACTGCTTGCTGTCGGCGAGTGGATCGCCGATGCCCCGGCTCACGTGCTTGAACGCCTCGGTATCTGCACCGATCCGCTGATGTCCAGGCGACCGGTGCCGACGGAGTCGACGGTCCGTCGACTGTTGGCCCGCGTCGACGGCGACGCGCTGGACCGGGCGGTCGGCCGCTGGCTCACCGACCGCCGCCCGCAACCGAGTGGCGCCGCTGACCTGCGCGGCGTGTCCGTGGACGGCAAGAGCCTGCGCAGTGCTGCCAAGGCGAAGGGCCGCAAGATCCACCTTCTCTCCGCTGTCGAGCACACCACCGGCCTGGTCCTGGCCCAGCTGGATGTCGGTGAGAAGACGAACGAAATCACCCGGTTCCAGCCCCTGCTCGACACCGTCGCCGACCTCGCCGGAACGGTGGTCACCAGCGACGCCATGCACACCCAGCGCGAGCACGCCACCTACCTGCTCGGCCGCAAGGCGCACTACATCGTGATCGTCAAGGACAACCAGAAATCCTGCGCAAGCAGCTCAAGTCGCTGCCCTGGAAGGACATCCCGCTCCTGGGCCGAACCAAGGAGAGCGGCCACGGGCGCCGCGAGATCCGCCGGATCAAGGTCGCCACCGTGGACAGCCTGCTGTTCCCCGGCGCTCGCCAAGCCATTCAGATCAAGCGCCGCCGCACCGACCGCAAGACCGGCAGGACCACCGTCAAGACCGTCTACGCGGTCACGAGCCTCACCGCCGAGCAGGTCACTCCGGCCCAGCTCGCGAAGTTGGTTCGCGACCACTGGACGATCGAAGCCCTGCACCACGTCCGGGACACCACGTTCGCAGAGGACGCCTCGCAACTGCGGACCGGCAACGCGTCCCGCGCGATGGCGACCTTCCGCAACCTCGCCATAGGCGCCCTGAGACGAACCGGCGTCACCAACATCGCCGCCGCCCTCCGCCGCAACGCCCGCGACCCCCGGCGACCACTGGCTCTCCTCGGCCTCGCATGATCACAAACCGGACATCACGCGACTACGCCGAAGCCCTGACCTTGCAGCCACTGCAGATTCTCTTTTGTCGGATCCAGCGGAGTCACGAGGTCCCATCCGGTGATCCGGAGCCCCTGTTCCTGAGCGTAGGCGATCAGGCGCCTCAGGGACTTCTCGATCTGCGTCTTCTGGCTGGCCTTGAGGTTCTCAGTGAACTTTTTTGACATGCACGACGTGGTGGCTTCCGTCCGACTGCGGGAGCAGAAGGTCAATTCCGCCATCTCCCCGGGAAGGCCGAATGCGGACGCAGTCCGGGTGTCGCCGGGACAGCAAGACCGCAACGACCTCTTCAACCTCATCACCGCTCAGGCGGGTCCATTCAACTCTCGACATGAGACCACGCTAGTGTCCTGCGCCAGAGATCCGTCGGCAGAAGCGGGCGAGGGAGTCGAGGATTTCTTCGGCTGTCTTGGTCCAGATGAAGGGCTTGGGGTCGT